>NZ_DFTU01000042.1:0-5405 GCF_002379485.1 Methylophaga sp. UBA4204
CCAAGTTTGGAAAATGATTCAGACGGTCTGGGCGCAGTTGGTGCTTACAAAGCACTGTCTAGCTGGACTAACCTGGGTGGTGTTCTGAGCGTATTTAGCCTGTAATACAGCTAGCAAAAGTCTATAGTTAATAAATAGACAGTTAAGTAAAATTAAGAACCCGGCATCGTTGATGTCGGGTTTTTTTTTGCCTGAAACAAAGTTATCTTACTTTAAAAATCTAAAGTCACTTCCATCAAACAAAATCAGGCTATTTTTCCTGGCACCCATTCAGGAAAATCCTGAACCCCAAGGCGTCAATTGCTGACGCTACTTATTCCACATCACCGTAACATTCACCTACCGTCTGAATAGTTCAGACGGTTTTACTTACAATTAATAGAGAGGAAATTATTATGTGGACTAAACCAGAATATTCAGACATGCGTTTCGGTTTTGAAGTAACCATGTATATCTGCAACCGTTAAGATTTAACGACCAGATATGTGTCCGGGGTTTATCCCCCGGGCATCTTCAACCGACCAGCAAATCAGACTGCTTTACGTTACGATGACTATCTTTAATAAATCAGTGTGATTTGCTGAATAGTCGACAGGAAAGAGAAATATGCACATACATGTCATGGGATCAGGAGCCGGCGGAGGCTTTCCACAATGGAATTGCAACTGCAATAACTGTAAAGGTGTGCGTGAAGGAACAGTAAAAGCAAGCAGACGTACACAATCCTCAATTGCCATCAGCTCAGATGGTGTGGATTGGATTTTGTTTAATGCCTCACCGGATATCAAAAAACAGATGGATGATTTTCCGGCACTGCAGCCGGCAAGAGAAGTTCGTGATACCGCTATCAAAGCCATATTGATTACTGATGCTCAGATTGACCATGTAACTGGTCTGTTGACATTACGTGAACATAATAAACCATGGGATATCTACTGCACTGAAGCAGTACATGATGATCTGACTACAGGGTTTCCGGTATTTAATATTCTTGGTCATTTCCGCGGCATAAACTGGCATGAAATAAAAACAGATTTAGAATCATTTTCCATCCCGGCAGCACCAGGCCTGATATTTACTGCAGTGCCTTTAAAGAGTGAAGCGCCCCCTTACTCACCGCATCGCCATAACACCGTGCCAGGAGACAATGTAGGCATTCGGGTTGAAGATACCCGTACTGGTAAAAATGTATTTTATGCGCCGGGTCTTGGGGTAGTTGAAGATCACGTACTTGAATTTATGCGTAATGCTGATGTAGTTCTGGTGGATGGCACGGTATGGACCGATGACGAGATGTCAAAAGAAGGCATCAGTGATAAACGGGCTCAGGAAATGGGCCATATTAATCAGTCTGAAGATGGCGGCACCATCAGTTTTTTAAATTCGATGGAACGTCCCCGCAAGATTTTGATTCATATTAATAACACTAATCCGATCCTTAATGAAGAATCGGCAGAACGTCAGGTGCTGAACAACGCAGGAATTGAGTTGGCATATGATGGTATGGATATTGAGCTATAACAATCGGGAAAGGGCAAACGATGGCTGACAACACACCTTGGTCAAAAGAAGAATTCGAACAAAAGCTGCGTGATAAAGAGCAGTTCTATCACATCAATCATCCGTTCCATAAATTGATGCATACGGGTAAGTTGAATCAGAAACAGGTTCAGGGTTGGGTAGCAAACCGCTTTTATTACCAAACCGCGATTCCTATTAAGGATGCGGCGATTATGGCCAACTGTGAAGATGCCGAGGTACGTAAACATTGGGTACAACGCATTCTGGATCACGATGGTTTTGAAGGCCAGGAAGGTGGTATTGAAGCTTGGTTGCAACTTGGAGAAGCCGTAGGCCTGACGCGTCAGGAACTGACTTCCTATGAACATGTTTTACCGGGTGTGCGTTTCGCAATTGATGCCTATGTCAATTTTGCTCGCCGTGCACCTTGGCAGGAAGCTGCCGGCTCTTCTTTAACCGAATTGTTTGCACCAAAAATTCATCAGGCACGTTTGGACAATTGGCCGGAAATGTATCCGTGGATAGATGAGCGCGGTTACCGTTATTTCCGTAAACGGTTAAGTGAAGCGCGTCGTGATGTAGAACACGGCTTGCAAATCACGCTGGATTATTGTGATACACGCGAGAAACAACAGCGTGCGCTGGATCTGTTGCAGTTCAAGCTGGATATCTTGTGGACCATGTTGGATGCAATGTGGATGGCGTATATTGAAGATCGCCCACCTTATTGTATGGATGTTGAAAAATGACAAATCGCGTATTTAACGCAGACAGTGTGCCGGTACTGGCACTAGGTTACCGCTTTCAATGGGAGCCCATGCAGGATTGTTATGTTTTATTGTATCCCGAAGGTATGGTCAAACTGAATCCTGCGGCTGGTGAAATATTGAAACGCATCAGTGAGAAAAAACAAACCGTCAGCGAATTAATTGCTGAACTTAAAGTCGCCTTTGATGGCGCAGATTTAGACGATGACGTCTATCAGTTTTTGGAGGAAGCACATGGCAACGACTGGATCAGAGCAGAATAAAGCACCCGGCAGCACCGGTGGTGCTCTGGGGATGAATGTACGTGATGCTATCCGACAGCCTTTATGGCTATTGGCAGAGCTGACTTATGCTTGCCCTTTGCAGTGCCCGTATTGTTCAAACCCGATGGATTTCGCCAAAATCAAAAGCGAATTGACCACCGAAGAATGGATTGATGTATTCAAACAAGCTCGGGCAATGGGGGCAACACAGCTGGGATTATCCGGAGGTGAACCTTTGGTTCGTCCCGATATCATCGAATTGATTCGTGCAGCACGGGATTTAGGTTTTTACACCAACCTGATTACTTCCGGTATCGGGCTGGATGCCAGCAAAGCAAAAGCATTTAAAGAGGCGGGACTGGATCATATCCAGGTCAGTTTCCAAGCGAGCTCAGAAGATTTGAATAACCTGATTGCGGGTACTGATGCCTTTCAACATAAAATTGAAATGGCCAAAGCGGTTAAAGCGGCGGGTTATCCGATGGTTCTGTGTTTTGTTACCCATCGGCAGAATATAGATAAAATCGACGAAATCCTGGATCTGGCAATCAATCTGGATGCAGATTATGTCGAGCTGGCCACCACTCAATATTACGGCTGGGCGATGCATAACCGTGATCAATTATTGCCTTTGAAAGAGCAGCTGGTTCGTGCTGAGCGCATTGCGCATGAGTATCAGGAACAGCAAAAAGGCAACATGAAGATCTATTATGTTGTGCCAGACTATTATGAAGACCGTCCGAAAGCCTGTATGAATGGCTGGGGCAATGTATTCTTGACGGTCACTCCAGATGGTACTGCATTACCTTGCCATGCGGCACGTGAGCTACCTGGGATGACATTGCCAAATGTCCGCGATACTAGCGTGAAGGAAATTTGGGAAGATTCAAATGACTTTAATCGCTTCCGTGGTTTTGACTGGATGAAAGAGCCTTGCCGCAGCTGTGATGAGAAAGTAAAAGACTTTGGTGGCTGTCGTTGTCAGGCGTATATGCTGACAGGCGATCCCGCGATGGCTGATCCTGTTTGCAGTAAGTCACCTGATCGTCATGTGGTTGATGAAGCAATTGAACGTGGTCGCAGGGAGTCTGAAAAATCAACTGAAGTTGCCAAGCCATTGGTTTTCCGTAACCCGAAAAACTCGAAACAAATCAGTGGGTTCTGAGTTTGCGATAAAAACTAGCGGCCTGACCAAACAATATGGTCAGGCCGTTGTCGTTAATGGACTGGATCTGCAGGTCAAAGCGGGTCAATGTTATGGCTTGTTAGGCCCGAATGGCGCTGGCAAAAGTACTACCATCCATATGCTCACCACTATGACTTCTCCATCAGCTGGTGAAGCCTGGATTGCCAATCAGTCCATCTCGGCTGATCCGGTTGCAATTCGGGGGTTGGTCGGTTTAGTGTTTCAGGATTCTGCTTTGGATCGCACCATGACGGTGGATGAAAATCTGCAATTTGCTGCAGCGTTGTATGGCATGACTAAAAAACAGGCCAACGAACGTATCGAAGAATTACTTGCCGTCTTTAATTTAGGTTCACGTCGTAATGCCAAATTGCTGGCGCTTTCCGGTGGACAGCGTCGAGCCGTGGATATTGCCCGCGGTGTATTGCATCAGCCGCAAGTATTATTCCTTGATGAACCAACCATTGGTCTGGATCTGCCGAATCGACGTTCTATTTGGCGATTTGTCGAACAGTTGCGCAGAGATCATGGCATGACAGTCTTTTTAACTACCCATTACCTTGAAGAAGCCGTAGCCTGTGATCATGTTGATTTCATTCAGCGTGGCGTATTACAAAAAGGGGGGAAACCAGTTGATTTGATGCGTCAGTTGGCGGCTTATGTACTTGAAATTGAAACTGTCGATATTGAGCCGGTGGTTACCAAACTAACACCACAGTTTGGCAAACCCATTATTGAGGATGAACAGTTAAGCTTTCTCATAAAGGATGCCGAGACAGATCTTCATTCTTTACAACAATCCCTTGGAGACAGCATTACGGCGATGCGTTGGCGTAAACCCAATCTCAATGATGTGTATCTGTGGAAAGTCTGTCCCCCCGAACAGGAGCAGTCAGCATGAGTTGGTTACCAGTTAAAGCCGTTGTAGGTCGAGAGCTGACAAAATTATTTCGTCAAAAAGCCCGCTTATTCAGCTCAATGGTACGTCCGATGATCTGGTTACTGGTGATTGGTTCGGGTGTTGGCAGCATGCTTAGTGGTGCGCAGCAGGAGGGCTATCTACAGTTTCTGGTGCCTGGCGTATTGGCCATGACGTTATTATTTGCGGCATTGCTATCGGCCTTAACTTTGGTCTATGACAAAGAATTTGGTGTGATGCGAATGATGATGATCGCACCGGTTGCGCATTACTGGATCGTATTATCCAAACTGATTGCTGCGACAATTACTGCCATGGTGCAGGCTTTATTACTGTTAATTATTCTATTACTGATCGGCTTGATTGATTTACAGATTGCCCTATTATTAATTCCACCTGCTTTACTAACAGCAGTGGCCTGTGCGTCAATGGGCGGTTTGATTGCAGTATTTTCCAAAACATTGGATAACTTTGCGGTCATCATGAATTTCTTTATCTTCCCGGTGTTTTTCCTGAGCGGGGCGTTGTATCCAGTGAGTCAGCTGCCTGATTTCCTGCGCTATGTGGTGCTGGTTAATCCGTTCAGTTATGGCGTAGATCTTTTAAAACATGCGGTTCCCGGAGCCCAGTCTGATTTTTCGATTTGGACAGATATGACGGTTCTTGTTACATTTTCTGCGGCTGCGATTGCCATTGCCTGCTGGCGCTTTTCACGTGAATCAGTTCATGAACCGTTATTTCATCGGGCG
>NZ_DFTU01000042.1:5537-10464 GCF_002379485.1 Methylophaga sp. UBA4204
CGCAGTTAAAGTTAATACTCCAGCACTTCTTTTGCTTATAAACTTCGTTATCCATGAACAATCAAATTCTGCTTCGTATACCTTGCATACAGCAGTGGTCAGATAGCAATTAGCAGCGGGCATCTTCAATGCAGATGCGGTTGCACCGCTTTTGGAAAGGTCATATCCTAGCCGATTGATAAAAACAAGCGGCAACCACTTAGGAATTATCCATGACATTCACCATGAATTCAGCGCATTCCAATATGGTCTGGCAGCAAGTGCGGCCCAATGAAGTTTCCAATCCTGAAGTTTTGAAGGCATTACAGCAAATTGATCGGGCACAGTTTGTCTCGGATGATTACAAAGCGTTGGCGTATTCAGACACACGATTACCAATTGGCTGTGGTCAGTTTATGTGGACACCGCTGGAAGAGGGACGAATATTACAATTTCTGCAATTAAAACCATCTGATTCGGTGCTGGAAGTCGGTACCGGCAGTGGATTTTTTACAGCATTGATTGCACAACTGTCATTAAACGTCATTAGTATTGAATATTTTGCAGAATTGTCCACTTTGGCGGGTTCACGATTAAAAGCTGCAGGCTTACAAAATGTAAACTTGCAGTGTGGTGATGCCAGTCATGGCTGGAAATTGGCAGATCGCATTGATGTTATTGTCCTGACAGCCAGCTGTCAGCAGGTACCGGAAGATTACCTCCATGCACTCAAAGTCGGTGGCCATTTAGTCGCTATCACCGGGCAGGCACCTGCAATGCATGTGCAACGCATTACTCGCACAGGCGAGTGGCAATGGCAAACAGAGAATTTATTTGAAACGGTGGTCGCACCATTGGTGCATGCTGAAACAAAACCAGAATTTAACTTTTAACCCAGAGAGCTTGTTATGAAACAAATGTCAGCAACTCAATTAAATGAGTTTTTGCAGGAAAACGCACAGGAAGCGATTCTGATTGATGTGCGTGAAGCACACGAACTTGCCAATGGCATGCTGGAAAATGCGAAACATATGCCAATGAACAGTATTCCGGTACATGTTGAAGAACTTGAATCTGAAAAAGACAGTCCGATAGTGTTGATTTGTCGTTCAGGCCAACGCAGCGCACAAGTCGGTCAATATTTAGAACAATTGGGTTTTACCGACGTCATAAATCTCGAAGGTGGCATGAATGCCTGGGCAGCGCAGATCGACAAAAATATGAGAGTTTATTAAGGATAGATAATGAAAACGCTGTTTATTGCAGTTTTTTTCGCAGCAGTATTTTCCAGGCCGGCATGGGCGGTTCAGGATCTGGTCGATATATATAATTTATCTGTCCAGAGCGATCCGATATTAATGGCACAGGCAGCGTCGCTTCTTGCCACGAGTGAATTAGAAGATCAAGCTGATGCAGCCTTTTTGCCCCAAGTAGATATGGTCGCTAATAACAGTAAAGTATGGACAGACAGCTCTTCCCAACGTTTTGGTGGCTCCAGCGAATATAACGATCATGGTTATACACTGAGTCTGGTGCAGCCGATTTATCGACGTAACAACTTTGTACAATCACGGCAGGCAACTATTGCGATTGAAGGCGCTACGGCTGATTATCAATTTGTCGAACAGGATTTGATTGTTCGTGTGGCTGAGCGCTACTTCGCTGTTTTGGGCGCCGAAGATGATTTAAGTTTTGCTCTGGCAGAACTTGAAGCCATTGAAAAACAACTTGAGCAAGCTGATCAGCGATTTGAAGTTGGCTTGGCTACTATTATTGATGTCACCGAAGCCCGGGCGGCTTATGATCTGGCAACTGCCGCCGTTATTGAAGCTGAAAACTTATTGGCAAATGCTCGCGAGGCTTTACGGGAAACCGCCGGTCAATATCCCAGTGAACTGGCTTAATTAAAGGAAGAAACACCTCTGGTCAAGCCTGAGCCAGAAAATATTGATGAGTGGAGTGAGCAGGCAATCGTCATGAATCCGGTATTACTCTCTGCCAATAGTAATGTTGGACTGGCCAAGGAAAATATAGAATTTGAACGTAGTGGTCATTACCCAACGCTGGATTTGGTCGCGCAGAAGGGTTACACCTCTCAAAGTGACAGCAATTTGAGTGGTAGCAATAAAACGCATCAGAAAATTCTGGGGTTGCAGATCAATATTCCTATCTATGCAGGTGGTGTTGTTAATTCAAGGACTCGCGAAGCCAGTTTCAGGTTGGATGAAGCCATGCAAAATGAAGAAGAACAGCGGCGAGCAATTATACGTCAGACCCGTGCCGCCTATAACAGCGTCATGTCAGGCGTTAGCCGGGTCAATGCGCTGCAGCAGGCGGTATATTCCAATAAAAAGGCACTGGAGTCCACTGAAGCGGGTTTTGATGTCGGCACAAGGACAACCGTAGATGTTTTGAATGCGCGTCGAGAATTATTCAGCGCATTACGTGATTACTCCCGCTCCCGCTATGAATATGTCGTCAATACGTTAAGACTCAAACAAGCTGCTGGTATTGTCAGCGTGAATGATATCGAGCAAATTAACCAATGGCTGGTACCCTGAACCTGAGGAGTGGTTATTGCCATGATGGCAAATTCTGAAAACAGTGTTTTAGTGATAATTGATGTTCAACTGAAATTAGCTCAGGCCATGCCTGATGGAGTACGTGAGCGCCTTAATAAACAGATTAGAATTTTACTTTCTGCCGCCAAGGTGCTGAATATTCCTGTTATTGTGACGGAACAATACCCCAAAGGACTTGGACCTACAGAGTCAGATTTACAGAATAATTTGCCCGTCGGCACCAAAACGATTGAGAAAACCTGTTTTTCCTGCCTGCAATCTGAGGATTTCCGCTTTCAACTGGCTGCAACTAACCGTCAGCAGGTTATTCTGGTGGGAATGGAAACGCATATATGTGTATTGCAAACTGCTTTAGCGTTACAGGCTGAAAACTTCAGTGTTCATGTGGCGGAAGATGGCGTCTGCTCCCGTTCAAAATCCAATCAATACAATGCTATTCAACGCATGCGCCATGCCGGCGTGGTCATTAGTAATGTCGAATCGCTGCTGTTTGAATGGCTTGGCGATGCCAGCCATGCAGAATTTAAAACACTGGCCAAATTGATTGTCTAACGGTTGCGCTGTGCGTTAGCTCTACGCTGCCGCCTTTCTTTGCAGTTGATTACCGTTAGCTGCCTGTCCGCTTCACTCATATTTTCCCAACGTAATATCTCATCCATCGTCCGAAAACATCCCCGACAGATATCCTGTGTATCAAGACCGCATTTGCCAATGCAGGGGCTGGGAGTGAATGATTTATCTGATTCCATATTAGTGTCTGATCGTAGGTTGGCGCTGAGCTTGTGAAGCCCAACATTCAAGGGCAGGGCAGGTTGGGGTGAGGTGCGAAACCCAACATCTTAATTTAACTCATAACCAAATTTGATTGTGAAAACTCAAGCATGAAACCGCTGGCGTTTATTGGCCATACCGACTTTGGCAGGTTTGTTTAACGTTGGCAGCGCTTCATAATCCGGCTGGCCTTTAAGACCGGCACGGGCATAATCCAGCCGCAGATGATCTTTGACCAATTCAACCGGTTGATGCATATCTTCTGTCAGCACAACATAAATCAGTTCAAAAAGACGTTTCAAGGCAATTTTGGCAGTTTGACCAGTACGCTGATAAATCTGATCTGACAGGGTCATGAAATGCCAGAACGGTTGATCATCAAGCAGCAACGGCAGGGTATTGATGAACCGCCCTGAGTTCCCGATCAAATCCCAGTAACGGGCAAAACGATTGACCCGTTGCATGGTGATAAAGTCGATTTCACGGCTGCTGAGCAGGTTATACGGCGGCAGAGGATTAAAGCGTAAATCACTGGGTTCATTATGCCGGTTCAATGGCGCGCCACGCAGACGTTTGAGAATGCCGACCTGAATTTCATGAGGATTCAATGCGATTAATTGATCAAAGCTGTCAGCAAAATTGTCCAGGGTATCGCCAGGCAAACCGAAGATCAGATCGGTGTGTAAATGCGCACCGCTATGTTCACGCAACCAGCGAATATTGTCTTTGCTCTTATCGTTGTTCTGCTTGCGGCTGATTCGTTCCTGGATTTCGCTGTCAAAGGTCTGAATACCAATTTCAAATTGCAGGCTGTTGGGCGGAAATTTCTGCAAGACCGATTTCAATTTATCTGGCAGATTATCCGGCACCACTTCAAAATGCAGATATAAATCATCGCTCATGCGTTCCAGGAAAAACTCCAGAATGGCAATGCTGGTGGTGATTTTCAGATTAAAGGTACGGTCTATAAATTTAAAATTTCGCACACCACGCTGCCACAGCTGATCTATTTCAGCGAGAAATTCATCGAGTGGAAAGGCCGTCGCGGTTTTATCCAAAGCCGATAAACAAAACTCACATTTAAATGGACAGCCACGGGAAGCTTCAACGTAGATCAACCGGTTACGAATATCCTCATCGTTGTAAAAACGATAAGGCAGAATCAACTGTTCCAGTGGTGTTGCTCGGCCATTAATATATTTAGTTGCAGGATTTTCATTGCTCAGTAATTTTTCGCAAAGCTCACGAAAATCCTGTTCACCGGGTCCGGCAATCACATAATCAGCCAGCTCACAAACTTTTGGCAAATCAGGTGAATGACTGACTTCCGGGCCACCGAGAATAATGCGGATTTCAGGCTTAATCGATTTTAATAAGGCAACAACGGCTTCAATTTCACTGACATTCCATATATACACACTGAAACCGATAACCTCAGGCTGATAACTAAGCAATTTTTCAGCAATGCTCAGCGGTTGTTCCTGAATAGTGAATTCGATCAGTTCGGCGGCGGATTGATGCTCACCCAGATTGGCATATAAATAACGCAAACCAAATGCCGAGTGCATATAACGGGCATTCAGGGTGGTGAGCAG
>NZ_DFTU01000042.1:10565-13941 GCF_002379485.1 Methylophaga sp. UBA4204
TCAGGGTGGTGAGCAGGATTTTGGCAGTAGTTGACATGCGCACATTGTAAATCAAACGCGGCTGTTCAATTAGAACTGTTCATTCCTAATGCGATTTGTTGCTCAGTGACATAACGTTGCAAGTCGTCCAAAGTTTGCTGTTGGGCTGCGGTGAGCTCTTGCTGCCGACACTCCGCTAAAGCAGCATTAAATTTTTCAAATGTAAGTCCAGGCGATGCAGTTGCGGTTAATTTGGTCCGACAGAATTGCTGCCATTGTTCTGCTTCACTTTCATTTAATGATTCGGGCCAGTTACGCGCTCGGTAGCGAAACAGCATTTCCGGTAATCGCGAATCGTTAAAAGGTATCGATAACGTGCCCAATTGATCAGGAGCCGCTTCGCGGATCAGGGTCATTTTGTTTTTATCGCTGTCATCAAAGAAACCGCCGCCATATAAGCTGGCATCAACATCGTCTATCTCATCAAATGATTTCTGACTGAAAACTTTCTGCAATTTTTGCTGTAATGATTCACCGGCCTCACGAAGAAGTTGCAGATGTTTATGACTTAATTCCCGATCAATCTGCAGCCGCTCGGCAGCAGCATCATCCAGCGTAGCTGCAGGAACAATGACCGGACATTTATTTATATGCACGGTTTTGATTGCCGGACGCGAAACACCCTCGGGGAGATCTTTGGTTGGGGTAAATAACCATTGCCGAATGGTATCGGCATCCTGCTCCAGTAACGCCGAAGGATCATGGCGCAGATCATAAACAATCACCCCATTATTGTTGTTTGGTTCTTTGGCTAGTGGCACTACCAGTGCCGTATTGCAATATTCAGAAGGGTACATGCGTGAGGTATGCAATACCGGATCCGCCTCATGTAGGTTCAATAACGGAGCGAGCTGCTGTTTTCGGCGTAACTGATAAATATAGTCATACAGTTTTGGCTGACGATCTTTAATCAGTTTTGCCAACGCGATTGTGGCATACACATCCACTAACGCATCATGCGCGCCCTGATGTTCAATACCGTTTGCAGCAGTTAAGGCTTCCAGACGAAAACTGGGCTGGCCGTCTTCACGATTAGGCCACTCGATTCCTTCCGGACGAAGAGCCCGGGTGAGACGCACCATATCAATAATGTCCCAGCGTGAATTACCGTTTTGCCATTCGCGGGCATAGGCATCGTAAAAATTACGAAACAGGGCGAAGCGGGTAAATTCATCATCAAACCGCAAACTGTTATAGCCCACACCGCAGGTACCTGGCTGTGACAGTTCATCATGAATTTGTTTAATGAATTCGGCCTCAGTCAGGCCTTCCTGTTGTGCTTTCTGTGGCGTGATGCCCGTTATTAAACTCGCCATTGGATGCGGTAATACATCGGCTGCCGGTTTGCAGTAAATCATCAATGGTTCACCGATGATATTCAGATCTTCATCGGTGCGCACGCCGGCGAACTGTAGTGGCCGATCAAATCGTGGATCGGTGCCAGTCGTCTCATAATCGTGCCAGTACAGCGTATTCATTTATAAGCTCGCCAAAACCAGCTCTGCTGCTGCCAGAGTGGCTTCAATTTCATCATCACCATGTGCAGCAGAGACAAAGCCTGCTTCAAATGCTGAAGGTGCAAGATAGACCCCACGATCCAGCATGCCGTGATAAAACTTTTTAAAACGTTCCTGATCACATTGGGTGACCTGCTCAAAAAACTCAATGTTGGCTTCTTCGGTAAAGAAAAAGCCAAACATGCCACCCACATAATTGATACTCATCGGAATACCGGCCGCATCGGCTTTTTGTTTCAAGCCATTAGCTAATTTAGCTGTCTGTTGACTGAGGTGATCATGAAAGCCGGGTTGTTGTACCAGCTTCAAAGTTGCAAGGCCAGCTGCCATTGCTACTGGATTCCCTGATAATGTACCTGCCTGATATACCGGACCAAGCGGTGCAATAGAATGCATCACATCTTTACGTCCACCAAAAGCTCCAACCGGTAAACCACCACCGACTACTTTACCCAGCGTAGTGAGATCAGGCTTGATTCCATAATGTTGCTGCGCACCGCCCAAAGCGACCCGGAAACCGGTCATGACTTCATCAAAAATCAGCAGACTGCCGTATTGATCACAGACTTCGCGCAAACCTTTGAGAAATCCCGGAATCGGTGGAATACAGTTCATATTTCCGGCAACCGGCTCGACAATAATGCAGGCAACCTGATCACCGATTTCAGCAAAACATTGTTTGACTGAATCCATATCGTTGTAGCGTAAGGTAATGGTGTGCTCGGCAATCGCTTTAGGCACTCCAGCAGAAGAAGGTTCTCCTAGGGTTAATGCACCACTGCCAGCTTTGACTAATAACGAGTCTGCGTGACCGTGGTAACAGCCTTCAAACTTAACGATTTTGTCACGACCGGTATGGCCGCGAGCCAGACGAATGGCACTCATGGTCGCTTCAGTACCGGAGCTGACCATACGCACCATTTCCATTGAAGGCACTAATTCACAGAGTAAATCCGCCATTTCAGTTTCAATTGCTGTGGGCGCGCCATATCCCAGACCGTTTGCACACATTAGCTGAACGGCCTCAATAACTTGCGGATGCGCATGACCGGCAATCATCGGTCCCCATGAGCCGATATAATCAATATAATTTTTACCTTCAACATCGGTAAGCCAGGCGCCTTTTGCGCTGCTGAAAAATACCGGATCACCGCCGACACCTTTGAATGCACGGACGGGTGAATTGACGCCACCCGGGATATGTTTTTGAGCCTGAAGGAAAAGTTGTTGATTGCTTTGCGCTTGCATTTACAGAGTCCTGATTTGATGATGTGCGATAATTGTAGGTCAATTTGATTTCTCATAGTCGCAACAAACAATGTCGGCTATGAAAGTTCAATAGGCCTTAGCCTATCACAGCGAGATAACTGACCCGACATGAGCCTGAAACTGCGTTTATTGATCATTGTAACCTTGATCCTGGTATTCAACTTTGTCGCCGCTGGCTATTTTATGATTCAGAATGCCCGTCAGGCAGTCGCGGCCGAAATGGCATCCAGTACTCAGTTGGCACGTGGATTATTGATCAATGCCTTGCCGACCTTACGTTTTTCCAACGACTTGAGCGAGCGGGTAACCCTGATTGTTGACAGTGTGCGTCATACAAGACACATCCGCGCCTGGTTTGAAGACATGAACGGCCAACCGTTAATCGGCCATGAAGAGGGAGTACCGTTTACCAACCGGCCTGATGCGCCGGACTGGTTTATCCGTTTGATGGAACCTGAAGCGGTGGCGTTCCGACGACTTATTACCCGCGGCAGTCAATCGTATGGTTATCTGGTGGTTGAGGCCGATCCAAGTGATGAAGTCACTGAAGT
>NZ_DFTU01000042.1:14018-21053 GCF_002379485.1 Methylophaga sp. UBA4204
CTGCTGGGACTGTTTTTTCTGACGGTAATATCCACTCTTATTTATATGGCGTTATTACACGGTTTAAGGCCATTGCAGCAATTAGCCGATGCATTGGGCAGGCTTGAGAAAGGTGATTTTCATGCGCGCGTTGATACAGGAGGCGCCAAGGAGTTAAAGCCGATTCAGATTCGTTTCAACCATATGGCTGATGTGTTGGATACCACAATGGCTGAAAACCATGCTTTGGCGGGCAATATGCTGACCTTGCAGGAATCTGAACGGCGTGATCTGGCGCGTGAACTGCACGATGAGTTGGCCCCATGTCTGTTTGGTATTCGAGTGGATCTTGCAGAAATTGAACGCATTGCCATTGAAAACAAATTGCCGGACGTCGAAGAAAAAGTCAGCTCGGTCAAATTAATTACCAGCCATATTCAGTCTTTGGTTCGTAAAATGCTCAGCCGCTTGCGGCCCATGACGCTTGATGATCTGGGGCTGGCAGAAGCCTTACGTGATATGTTGCACAACTGGCGGGATCGTCAGCCAGAAATTGATTGGGAATGGGATTTTATTGGAGATTTCACGGGACTCCCAGACACTCTGCAAGTGACGGTTTATCGAGTGGTGCAGGAATGTACCACCAACTGTGTCCGCCATGCTGAAGCCAGCCATGTGCGGGTTGAAGTGAAGCGTGAGAAACAACATATAAAAGTAACGGTTACCGATGATGGTAAGGGTTTGGATACTTCTGCAGTCAAAGGTTTTGGTTTAATCGGAATGCGTGAAAGGGTCTCGGCATTAGGTGGTAAGATTGCGTTTGATACTGCCGAAGGCCAGGGTTTGCAGGTACGGGTAATGATCCCTTTGAAGAGTGAAAATAAAAAATGAAACAGAACATCACAATCCTAGTGGTAGACGATCATCCGATTGTCAGAGCGGGCTGTCGGCAATTGATTCAGCAAATTCCATCGGCCAAAGTTGTAGAAGCTGAAACTGGAGAAGAAGGCTACCGACTGTTTCAGGAGTTGTATCCCGATATGGTATTACTGGATATCACACTTCCTGGTGTCGGTGGCTTGGAAGTATTACGCCGCATCCGGGCGAATCGCGACACGGCCAAGGTGTTAATGTTCAGCATGCATGAAGATCCGGTTTTTGCTTCCCGTGCCATGCAGGCTGGAGCACGCGGTTACATCACCAAGAACAATGCCGCTGATCATCTGGTCGAAGCGGTCAGTAAAGTGCTGGAAGGTAAAATTTATCTGAGCCCTGATATGGCGCAGCAGCTGGCGATGTTGAATATTGATGCCGGTACCAGTGCCTTAAGTGATCTTTCCCGTCGTGAACTGGAGATATTACGTTTACTGGGTGAAGGTAAAAGTATGAATGAAATTTCCGACGTGTTAGGTATTAGTTATAAAACTGTCGCAAATAACCTGACACAGATTAAAGGTAAGCTGGATATCAACAAAACAGCTGAGTTAATGCGCTTTGCAATAAGCCATGGTTTATCGTCGTAAAGCCCTGCTTTTGCTTGTATGTTTTTGAAAAGGAACATATTCCCGTTTTAATAGGAGAAGTCGCTCATGGCGAATGGTCTTGCGTTCAGTACTATTTGTAACAAGTCCATAGGAATGTTCAGCTTCTATAGTCTTATATTTCTCTCTCCTTCTATGAAGGTTTTAGCCAGACCCTTGGGTCTGGCTTTTTTTTGCCTGTCATTTGCACTTTTTTCCAACTTATTCGTCTAAATGATAAGAGATCGCATTTAGGCTTCCCACTGTGCGTATTCTCTTGATAAGATGTCGCTTTCATTTCCACCGCCGACATCCGGTAACACAAGGAAAATTTTATGCAATTTAATTTCTGCCGACTATGCTGCCTGCTGGGCATCTGGTTGGTGCCTTCATTCACCTATGCTGGCGCATTGGATCAAGCTGTTGACCAACAGGTTCAGACTGATATTGCCGCCCAGCGTACTCAGCAGCAAATTGATAGTCTTGATGATGAAACCCGTGAACTGCTGGCGGAATATCGCAGTGTGCTCAATCAGAAAGAAAGTCTGGCGGCTTATAACAGCCAACTTGAACAGCTGGTTTCTTCTCAACAGGACGAACTGGTATTAATCGAAGAGCAGTTAGCGAATATTGATACCACCCAACGTGATATCACGCCGTTGATGATTAAAATGGTCGAAGTGCTTGAACAATTCGTGGAATTGGATACGCCATTTTTACCTGAAGAACGTAACAGCCGCGTAGCACAGTTGAAAGAGATGATGGATCGCGCGGATGTGAATCTGTCAGAAAAATACCGCCGTATTCTGGAAGCCTATCAGGTGGAGACAGAATATGGTCGTACCCTTGAAGCCTATCAAGGTGAACTGGATACCGAAGATCGAAATCGTACCGTGGATTTTCTCAGAGTTGGCCGTGTCGGCTTGTATTACCTGACATTGGATCAAATGGAAGCCGGTATGTGGGATCAGGAAACTCAAAGCTGGCAGCAGCTTCCACGTGATTCTGTTCAATCTGTTATTCAGGGTCTGAAAGTGGCACGTAAACAATTGCCACCTGATTTATTAACCCTGCCGGTCAAAACGCCAGAGGCAAACCAATGAGAAGCATGTCTATTTTTATTATTTCCTTAATGGCCTTGCCTCTTACTGTCATGGCCGCTGATAAACCAGCCAATCTCGATCAGTTGCTTGAACAGGTCAAGCGTGAACGTGTAATAGAACAGGAACAGAATCGCATTCGTGAAACAGAATTTCTTGAAGCACGTGATCGTCAGGCCGAGTTGTTGCAACAAGCCAAAGCAGACTTAGCTGCCGAAGAACGTCGTACCGAAACATTGAATGAACAGTTTGAAGAAAACGAATTCAAATTAGCGGAACAGGAGTCCTTATTACAAGAACGTTCCGGCTCACTGGGTGAGTTGTTTGGTACGGTTCGCCAAATGGCCAATGACAGTCGTGCAGTGATTGAATCTTCAATGACCAGTGTGCAATATCCAGAACGAATCGCTTTTTTGACGGAATTAAGTGAACGTAAACAACAGCCTAGTATCGATGAGTTACGTGAGCTGTGGTTAGTGTTGCAACATGAAATGACGCATTCGGGCAAAGTAGTACAGTTTCCCGCTCAGGTGATCACGGCAAATGGTGAAGTTGCTGATCGTAATGTGACTCGGGTAGGTGTGTTTACTGCCTTCAGTGACGGCAAGTTTCTGCGTTATATGCCAGAAAATCGTAATCTGGTGGAATTAGCCAGACAACCAGTTGAGCGCCTTCGCGATCTTATGGAAGAGTTTGAAACCAGTGAAGCCGGAGCTTTAAAAACTGCTGTAGTAGACCCGACGCGGGGTGCGATCATGGCCTTGCTGGTGCAAACACCTAATTTGCAAGAACGCATTAAACAAGGCGGCTGGATTGGTTACATCATTCTGATCCTGGGAGCAATTGGGTTGTTGATTGCACTGATTCGTTTCGTAACGTTGATGCGTATGGAACGGGGGGTCAGTAAACAACAGAAGACCCAGGAATTGAATATGAAAAACCCACTGGGACGGATCCTGTCGGTTTACAGTGACAAGATTGCTCAGGATGTGGAAACTCTTTCACTTAAGCTGGATGAAGCTATCCTCAGAGAAACGCCAAGTATCGAGCGTGGCCTGATTACCTTGGCGATTTTGGCCGCAGTCGCGCCGATGCTGGGTTTATTGGGTACAGTTTCCGGCATGATTGAAACCTTCCAGTCGATTACGCTGTTTGGTACCGGTGATCCGAAACTGATGTCTGGTGGTATTTCACAGGCTCTGGTCACCACGGAACTTGGTTTGGCCGTTGCGATTCCTATGCTATTAATTCATAGCGCTTTATCGAGCAAAAGTAATCGTTTGATTCAGATCCTTGATGAAGAAAGTGCAGCAATCGTTGCTCGTAACGCTGAAACAAAAACTTTGCAACGCGATGGATAATCTATTTCAGATACAACTGCTGATGGAAAGCGGCGGCACCGTGCTTTGGCTTATTCTGCTGGCGTCTATTCTGATGTGGACGTTGATTATCGAGCGCTATGTGTTTATTTGGTTTCTGCATCCGCGTGAAGTTCGCAAGATGATGGATGAGTGGCATCAGCGAGATGATCTGGCCAGTTGGTATGCCCAGCAAATCCGTCAGGGCATGATTGCTGAAAGTCAGGTGATGCTGGAGCGTTTTCTGATTCTGATTCGTACCCTGACAGTGGCGTTACCGATGCTGGGATTGCTGGGCACGGTAAATGGCATGATTCAGACCTTTGATGTCATGACTGTATTTGGAACCGGCAACACACGTGGTATGGCCGGTGGTATTTCAGTGGCATTAATAACAACGATGGGTGGTTTGCTGACCGCTTTATCAGGGCTCTATTTCATTACTCAGCTGGAACAGCGTGTTGCCAGAGAAGTAAATAACGTGGCTGACGCCCTACGCAGAGATTAGGAAAGTTTATGCGAAAACGACATTCCCGCCGTCAAAGTGGCGGTATAGCTGAAATCAACATGACACCATTAATTGATATGGTGTTTATCCTGTTGATCTTTTTTATTGTGACCACTTCTTTTGTGAAAGAAACCGGGGTGGATGTAAACCGCCCATCGGCAAAAACAGCAGTGGAGAAAGAACGCGCTAATATCCTGATATCGATACGTGAAAATGATGAAATCTGGATGGATCAACGACAGATAGATCGTCGTGCAGTGCGTGCCAATGTAGAGCGTATGTACGCGGAAAACCCGGAAGGTTCAGTCATTATTCTGGCTGATGAAGAAGCCAAAACCGGCTTATTGATTGAAGTCATGGATCAGGCACGTTTGGCGGGAGTTGCGAATGTCTCAATTGCTGCTGAACGAGACTAGTCGCGGAGAATCACCTTCTATGCGTATCTTTATTGGGTTATTGCTGGCGATTTTGGTCAATTATGGCTTGTTCACCTTGATGAAAGAAATGACCACATCAGATAGCAGTCTTTATCGGGATGATAATGAAATACTGGTGCTGGACTTTGTGCGTTTGAAACAGGAAGAAACCCAACCTGAAACAATCAAGCGTGAAATCCCCAAAAAACCACCACCGCCGGAAGAGCCGCCACCACCAACGCCGACTACTGCTCCTAAAATGACGCAGCCGGATGTGCAGCAACCGCAGATGGATATGCCAAAAATTGATGTCCCATTGAATATTGCCGGTCAGCCTTATCTGGGGGATTT
Organism: Methylophaga sp. UBA4204; assembly: GCF_002379485.1. Taxonomy (NCBI): domain Bacteria; kingdom Pseudomonadati; phylum Pseudomonadota; class Gammaproteobacteria; order Thiotrichales; family Piscirickettsiaceae; genus Methylophaga; species Methylophaga sp. UBA4204. Next base: position 19,251 of record NZ_DFTU01000042.1, read on the forward strand.
CAGTGCTGAACCGGCACCCGCGCCGTCTCCTACGCCGGTGCAGGGACCGCAGATGGATGATGAGGTCGTGCCACTGGTTCGAATTCCGCCGAACTATCCACGTGTCGCGCAGCGGCGGGGTATTGAAGGCGTGGTGACAGTAGTATTCACCATCACCCGTGATGGCCGGGTAAAAGATCCTGAAGTGGTTTCTGCCAGTCCTGAGAATGTATTTGATAATGCAGCGAAGACGGCTATTCTCAAATGGAAATTCAAGCCTAAAGTTGTCGATGGTGAGCCGGTTGAACGCCGAGCAACCCAGGAAATCGAATTTAAGTTGGCCAGGTAAACATGAAGAAACTTACGCAAAAATTCGCTTTGATGACGCTGGTTGCCTGTCTTGCATTGCCATTAACCTCAATGGCTGAAGATGAATACCTGCTCAGTGAAGCTACCTACAAATCGCTTAATGCTGCTCAGGAAAAAATGGAACAGCAGCAATATCGTCAGGCAGAAGCGGATTTGAAAAAGCTGGTCGGTGAAACCGATGCAGGAAGTTACGAAAGAGCAGTCGTTTTGCAAACTCTGGGGTATTTATACTCTGAAACCGAAGAGTACAAACTGGCAGCAGAACAGTTTGAAGATGCCCTCGCACTGAATGCACTGCCGGAGGATGTCACCCACAATCTGCGCTATAACCTTGCCCAGTTATTAATCAGCGATGGTGCGTATCAGAAAGGCATCGACCTGCTGACACAATGGTTGAACAAAGAACCTCAGGCGAACAGCAGTGCCTATGTGTTACTGGCAACGGCCTATTACCAGATAAATCAGTTTACCAATGCCGTTGAGGCCATTCGTACTGCTATTCAGCGTGATAATTCCCCGAAAGAAAATTGGTACCGACTGCAATTGTCTGCACATATGGAAATGCAGCAATACAACCAAGCCATTAATGTACTGGAGATTCTGATTGAACGTTTTCCAGTCAATAAAACTTATTGGGACCAATTGGCAGCTCTCTATGCCCAACAGGAAAAACGGCTGACCTCGCTGGCCGTACAGATGCTGGCCAAGCGGCTGAATCTTGGTGACAACGACACCGTATTGCGCCTGGCAAATATGTATCGCTATCTGAATATCCCTTATAAATCGGCCCAGTTACTGCAGAAATCTATGGATGATGGGGTGATAGAGCGTAATTTTAAAAATCTTGAATCACTGGCTGACAGTTGGTTAGCTGCCAGAGAAAATGAAAATGCCACTCAGGTGTTAGCCCAAATGCAATCAATGGATTCCTCAGGCGAAACCGACCTGAAACTGGCTAGAGTATTTATCAGCATGGAACAGTGGGATGAAGCTGCTGGACCGCTTCAGCAAAGTCTGGAAAAATTACCTGAAGCAAAACGCGGCCAGGCCTGGATGCTCTCTGGTATGGTCAACTACCATTTGGGCAATATGCAGCAGTCAGAGCAACATCTTAATCGTGCACTGGCTTACACCGAAGTCCGTAATCAGGCTTCGCAATGGTTAAGACATCTGCAAAATACCCGTAAAGATAACGAAGATGCCTGAAACTTCATTGGCCGAACTCAAAACCCAACTGGTTCAACATTACCGTTGGCTGCGTCAATACGGTTGCAACGATTCACATAGTGGCAATGCTTCTTTTCGCTGGCATAATCAGATTTGGGTGACGCCTACAGGCTGTTGTGCCGATACCTTGACACCGGAAATGCTGGTGCCCTGTGATATTGACGGCCAATGCGGGGAAGGCGCCTCACTGGATGCTCCGCTGCACCTGGCAACTTATCAGCATAATCC
>NZ_DFTU01000042.1:21154-27803 GCF_002379485.1 Methylophaga sp. UBA4204
TGGCAACTTATCAGCATAATCCCAATACTCGAGCCGTTATTCATAGTCATGGGCCGCATGCGATTGCGATGACGATGAATGGTGAAGATTTTATCCCGGTGGATTTTGAAGGGCAGTATTATTTTTCGACCATCCCGGTTATTTCAATTGACTATGCCGAGTACATAGAGAAATCACCAATGGCAGTGGCGCAGGGGCTGGCCCGTCATAAAGTTGTCATTGTTCGGGGGCATGGTGTTTATGCCTGCGCGGAAACCATCAATTTGGCCTATAAATGGAGCTGCTCGGTAGAGCTTTCTGCCAAAACGGCCTGGCTTGCTGCCCAGCTATAATCTGCTTTAACGCGAAACCTATTTGTCCAAAACAAGTCAGATTAAATTCTTACAGCTATCCTCAAAGGGATTTTTGACCAATGACTGCCGAAAAAGCCGTATCTTTTTCCCACTCAGAACATAGATATTTACGTACACCACGATTGAATGCAAAAGAGCCGGAAGCTATTCGCAACGAACTCGCTGCCTATTTCAATGCAAATTTTGAGCGTTATGAATCGCTGTTTGATAACTTGAAATCAGAAGAAGGCTATTATCAGAAAAGTATTCCGCTTCGCCATCCGTTAATTTTTTATTTCGGCCATACGGCGACTTTTTTTGTTAATAAGCTTTTATTAGCCGGGTTATTGACTCAACGCATCAATCCTCGTTTTGAATCAATGTTCGCGGTTGGTGTGGATGAAATGAGCTGGGATGATCTTAATGATGATCATTATGACTGGCCTTCAGTAGCGGAAGTAAAAGCCTATCGGCAACAAGTGAAAAAAGTCGTTAATCAACTTATTCAAAAAGCCCCTCTGCAATTACCTATCAACTGGGACAACCCATGGTGGGCCATCATGATGGGGATTGAACATGAACAGATCCATCTGGAAACTTCATCAGTATTAATTCGTCAGCAGCAATTACAGTGGGTACAACCGCATTCGGCGTGGCCGGCATGTGATATTTCCGGAGCAGCTCCTGAGAACACAGTTTTGCCAGTGGATGCTGGTCAGGTAAAACTGGGCAAGTCCTTTGATGATGAGTATTACGGCTGGGATAATGAATATGGTCAACATCAGGCAGAAGTACCAGCCTTTCAATCTGCCAAATATCTGGTCAGTAATCATGAGTTTTTAGCCTTTGTTGAAGCGGGCGGATACCAGAAGTCACAATACTGGCAGCAGGAAGGGCTGCAATGGCGGGAATTTACACAAGCTGAATATCCCACATTCTGGCTAAAAACCGATCAGGGCTGGCAATTGCGGTTAATGGCTGAGGTTGTGCCAATGCGCTGGGATTGGCCTGCAGAAGTAAACTATCATGAAGCCAAGGCATTCTGTGCATGGAAGTCTGAACAAACCGGTGAAACTGTACGCCTGCCTACCGAGGATGAATGGTATCGTCTGGTTGATGTTGCTGGTATCGAAGAACTGGACGAGAATGCAGCCCCCGCCAATATTCATTTGGATCATTTTGCCTCCTCCTGTCCGGTAAATCATTTTGCGCAGGGCGATTTTTATGACGTCAGAGGCAATGTCTGGCAATGGACTGAAACGCCGATTTATCCATTCGATGGATCACAGGTTCACCGCCTGTATGATGATTTCACCACGCCGACATATGATGGAAAACATAATCTGATAAAAGGTGGCAGCTGGATTTCCTGTGGCAATGAAAGCCGTTTATCATCCCGTTATGCGTTCAGACGTCACTTTTTTCAGCATGCAGGATTCCGTTATGTGGTGTCGGATGCGCCAGTGGTGAATCTGGATTCTAACTATGAAACCGACAAAATGTTGTCGGAATATGCTGAATTCCACTATGGTGAAAGTTACTTTGATGTGCCTAACTTTCAAAAAGCCATCGCCCGGATGGCTATTGAGAAGATGGGGGATAAACCCGCAAGACACGCGCTTGATCTTGGCTGTGCGGTTGGTCGTGCCAGTTTCGAATTAGCCAGGCATTTTGATCGGGTCACAGGGGTTGATTTCTCGGCACGGCTGATCAATCTCGGTGTCCAGCTCAAGCGTGATGGCGTCATCCGTTATGCCATAGCCGATGAAGGTGATTTATTACTGTATCGCGAACAACGGCTGGAAAACTTTGGTTTGGAAGATACCGCGCATAAAGTTGATTTTATGCAGGGCGATGCCTGTAATTTAAAAGCGGTCTACCAAGGCTATGATTTGATTTTAGCGGCTAATTTACTAGACCGCTTGTATGACCCGATATTATTTTTAAAACACATACATGAACGAATTAATGTGGGGGGCTTGTTAGTGTTAGCCTCGCCCTATACATGGCTGGAAGAACACACGGATAAAGCCAATTGGCTGGGTGGATTCAAAAAAGACGGAGAAAGCTTTTCCACACTGGATGGCATCAAAAGCGTGTTGGAAAATCACTTTCAATTAATTGATGGGCCATTTTCGCAACCATTCGTACTCCGTGAAACCCGACGTAAATTCCAGCATACTCTGTCAGAGGTGACTATCTGGGAACGTCGAAATGTCGAAGATTGATTTTGATCAGCAAATAGATCGCAGCGGCACGTATAGCCTTAAATACGATGCCCGCCAGCGATTGTTTGGCCGCGAAGATGCCATTCCGTTATGGGTGGCAGATATGGATTTTGCTGCCCCTGAGTCGGTAACAAAAGCGTTGACTGTCAGGGCCCAGCATCCACTTTATGGCTACAGTGAATATCCTGAAGCGTTGTATCAGGCCACCCAGGAGTGGTTTTTACGACGTCATCATTGGCATATTGACGCTGAACATATCCTGATTTGTCCGGGAGTCGTGCCATCATTGCATGCCACCATCATGGCGCTAACCGAAAAGCATGATCAGGTCATAGCCCAGCCACCGGTATATTTTCCCTTTTTCTCGGCGGTGACTGAGACCCAGCGGAATCTGCTATTAAATCCATTGCAGCTGGTGGATGAGTATTATCAGATTAACTTTGCTGAGTTGGCCGAACAGGCTGCAGCAGGGGCCAAAATGCTGTTGCTTTGCTCACCACATAACCCGGGTGGTCGGGTGTGGAGCGAGTCTGAACTGCAACAGCTGCTGGATATTGCCAGGCAATATCAATTGATTATTGTCAGTGATGAAATTCATGCCGATCTGGTCTTATCGGGTCAGAAGCATATTCCGTTGGCAACACTGGCGGATGATGTGCCCATGGTGACCGCTGTATCGGCCAGCAAAACATTTAATATTGCCGGGCTTGGGATGTCGATGTTGATAGTCCCTGATAATCAGCATAAAAAAGCGATTGAATCGGTGTTTAACTCCTGGCATGTCAGTGCTGCCAATCCGTTCAGTATTGAAGCAACGATAGCCGCCTACCGGCATGGAGATCAGTGGCTGGATGAACTGTTATTGTATCTGCAGCAAACCTACCACTGGGTACAGCAATTTTTTGCTGAAAAGCTACCGAAGATACGAATATTGGATTTACAATCAACCTATCTATTATGGCTTGATTGCCGTGAACTAATGCTTAATGACAAACAACTCAGAAGCTTTTTTGTTCAACAGGCGGGTGTGGCGATGAACCCCGGTGTGATGTTTGGCGATGCCGGCAGTGGTTTTATGCGAATGAATATTGCCGCGCCAAGGGCAATGATTGAACAAGCCTGTCAGCAAATCGTTTCTGCCTGGGAAAGCGCGAAATGAAGCTTTACTAAGAACAGTAGAACTTAACAAAAGATTTTACTTCAACGCGATGAGGTTTGTGATGCAACAGACTATTGGGGATGCCGCAGGCAAAATCTGGCAATATTTACAAAAAAATGGGGCGACCAGCATTACCAAGCTGGCTACCGAGTGTGGTCTTGATATCAAAGTGGTACAAAGAGCCATTGGCTGGCTGGCGAGGGAAGATAAACTGATCTCAGTGCAAAAAGGCCGTAGCGAAATTATCAGTCTTAAAGAAAGTTAATTATCCGTCAGGTTCTGTTTGACACTAAATGCGCCACGAACGCTACCCACGCTAAATCCCGTGGCCTGATCATCAGGATAGTGTTTTTTCAACTTGGCCTGGATAGGCTCCGGTATCTTTTCACCGTGGCAGGTGACGCAGACTAAATCGGTACCAATCGCTTTCATCATGCGCCATTGTTTAACGCCGTCTGTTTCCACCTGCTCACTGAAACTGAGCTTTTTAATGATTTCACCTTTTTCCAGGCGTTTTTCAAAACTTCTTAAAACAGTTTTTTCCCATTCATCAGGCTGATTCTCAGGGTTACGGATCTTCAGAGCGGTACGACTGACATCAAGATTGTATTTGGTGGAAACCTGTTGGGCCACTTTGGGAGCAATATCCTTACAAACAGCAATAGTTTTCACTGAACCATCTGTTTGCATGGATAACATTAATGCTGATTTGAGTGTTTCGGCAAATTCTTTTATCGCCGCATTGGCCTGGGTTTCAAACTGTTTAGCGTTATCAGCCTGAACTGAAAAGGCAAATAACAAGATTGTGATAAAAAAAACTGGCCGAATATTCATCTTCGTGCTCCACACTGAGTCGATAAAATAGATGTCCTTGGATAACGATAACTTTCTCCTCCATGGCGGGAGAAGAAAACCTTGTTCGCGAGGTTCAGAGAATCAAAATGCTTTTTGTCAGTGAACCATAGCCGTTATTTAATATGCAACATTGATCATCCCCTCAGGCATTCATAACGACACTTTATTTAGCCCTAAATTGAAAATGATAAGTAAGGTTAAATATTAGCATCTAATTATATGTGATGGGGGCTGCGTTATTTTGTTCCAATCGCCAGGATGCTTGTACATCCTGCTTTTATCCTGCTAACCTTCGGGCAACTTGATTTTTTTGACTAAGAGAAAATGACCAATATCTACGACGCTTCGGCAATTGAGGTTCTAACGGGATTGGATCCGGTCAGAAAACGACCCGGCATGTATACCGATACCACAAGGCCGAATCACCTGGCTCAGGAAGTCATTGATAACAGTGTCGATGAAGCCATTGCCGGTCACGCAACAAATATTGAAGTCATCCTGCATCCCGATAACTCGCTTGAAGTCATTGATGATGGACGGGGGATGCCGGTGGATATCCACCCTGAAGAAGGTGTGCCTGGGGTTGAGGTAATTCTGACCCGGCTGCATGCCGGGGGTAAATTTTCCAATAAAAATTATCGTTTCTCAGGTGGTTTGCATGGCGTCGGTGTCTCTGTCGTCAATGCCTTATCCAAACGACTGGAAGTGAATATCCGTCGTGATGGCATCAGCTACAGCATTGCTTTTGAAAATGGTCTGTTAGTTGAGCCTTTAACTGAAACCGGGACAGTCGGCAAAAAAAATACCGGTACCAGCGTCAGGTTCTGGCCAGATACCAGTTTCTTTGATGCACCAAAGTTTCTGGTCTCACGTCTGCGCCATGTTTTGCGAGCCAAAGCGGTATTATGCCCCGGTTTAGTGGTTACCTTTGAAGATTTAAGTGGTGCCGAAAAACAAAATGATCGCTGGTGTTATGAAGATGGCCTGAACAGTTATCTCGCCAATGCGATGACTGATGTACCCTGCGTCCCAGCCAAACCGTTTGTTGGTCATTTTGCTGATGAAGATCAGGAAGTCGACTGGGCCCTGATGTGGCAGCTTGAACCGGCAGAGGTGATTGCAGAAAGTTACGTCAATCTTATCCCGACCGCACAGGGGGGGACGCATGTAAACGGTTTACGCTCAGGTCTGCTAGATGCTTTGCGTGAGTTTTGCGAGTTTCGCAGCCTGTTGCCACGCGGCGTAAAACTATCGGCCGAAGATATCTGGGAACGCTGCAGTTACGTATTATCAGTCAAATTGCAGGATCCCCAGTTTTCCGGCCAGACGAAAGAACGTCTGTCTTCCAGGCAATGTGCCGGGTTTGTTGCCGGTGCAGTAAAAGATTCGTTCAGCCTATGGCTCAACCATCATATTGAAGATGGTGAAAAAATAGCCGAGCTGGCCATTAACAATGCCCAATCACGTTTAAAACAGGCAAAAAAAGTTGTACGTAAACGGGTGCAATCCGGTCCGGCACTTCCCGGTAAACTGGCGGACTGTACTTCTCAGGATCCATCTCGCACTGAACTGTTTCTGGTGGAAGGGGATTCTGCAGGCGGTTCTGCCAAGCAGGCCCGTGACCGCGAGTTTCAGGCGGTTATGCCGCTGCGGGGCAAAATTCTGAATACCTGGGAAGTGGATTCGGGTGAAATACTGGCCTCCCAGGAAGTCCATGATATCGCGGTTGCGATTGGTGTAGACCCGGCCTCGGATCAGATTGACGGCCTGCGCTATAACAAGATCTGCATTCTTGCCGATGCGGACTCAGACGGCCTGCATATCGCGACGCTGCTATGTGCCTTGTTTGTTAAGCATTTCAGGCCTCTGGTCGCGGCCGGTCATGTGTTTGTCGCTATGCCGCCGCTGTACCGGGTCGATTTGGGGAAAGAGACATTCTATGCCCTGGACGAACACGAGAAACAGGGCATTCTGGATCGAATTGAAGCGGAAAAACGCCGTGGCAAGATTTCGGTTACACGCTTCAAGGGTCTGGGTGAAATGAACCCCCTGCAACTGCGTGAAACCACCATGGC
>NZ_DFTU01000042.1:27972-28394 GCF_002379485.1 Methylophaga sp. UBA4204
GCTGGAGGCCTATGGCAATATGGCGGACGTCCCGGTTTAGTGGGGGGCTGATCGATTCCGCTGTATTCCGTTACATTGATCAGCAGCTCCGACTTGCTTGGCTCTATAGTGTTCAAGCCGTGAGCCCCGTTTGGGGCTCATGCAATCAGTGTCAGCGGGCGAGGATGTCGCAGCAGAGTACTTTGATCTCGTCATTTAGATGAAACGCAAACGAGAGCGTGACGCACATATAGGCGCCAGTGACCGAAAGGTACGGCGGTGTCACTTGCAGCTGCTCCGGCTGGTTTAGTGCCTGGCGGAGATAATGCTGGCGGAACCAGTCGGCGTTGGAGGTGTTTTCCAGTGGCCGGAAGCGGGGGTCAAAGGCATCGACCAGTTTTTCTGATGTCAGCGTATCTTCAATTTGCACGCCAAGCTCGTTG
>NZ_DFTU01000042.1:28532-28859 GCF_002379485.1 Methylophaga sp. UBA4204
TGCACGCCAAGCTCGTTGATCAGATAGCAGCGTGACACCGTTGGATGGTTCGACAGGTCATGACACGCGGCATCGAAGTACATACCCTCCCGAAGTGACGACACGGAACTCATGAACAGGCGACCAAAGAAGCTGGTTATTTCGTGAGTCGGATCAAGCTGGGCCTGGTTGCTGATCTTGTAGTCACTCAGTAAAGAGTCGAAATCCGACACTGTCTTGATGACTTCTTCCAGCTCCAGTCCCGGGCGTTGGAAGAAAAATCCCTGCACAAAATCTACCCCGCCATCAATAGCGATCATGGCCTGCTCTCGGGTTTCAACGCCCTCA
>NZ_DFTU01000097.1:0-9227 GCF_002379485.1 Methylophaga sp. UBA4204
GTGGGTAAAGAAGGCGTTATCACGGTTGAAGACGGTCGTGGTTTTGAAAATGAACTCGACGTTGTTGAAGGTATGCAGTTTGACCGTGGTTACCTGTCTCCATACTTTGTTAACGAACAGCAAACTATGTCAGCCAATCTGGATGACCCATACGTTCTGCTGTACGACAAAAAAATCTCTAATATCCGTGAACTGCTGCCAACACTGGAAGCGGTTGCCAAATCAAGCCGTCCACTGCTGATCGTTTCAGAAGATGTTGAAGGCGAAGCGTTGGCCACTCTGGTTGTTAACAACATGCGTGGTATCGTTAAAGTCTGTGCGGTTAAAGCGCCAGGTTTTGGTGATCGTCGTAAAGCGATGTTGGAAGATATCGCTGTGTTAACTGGCGGTACCGTGATTTCTGAAGAAGTTGGTCTGAATCTGGAAAAAGTTACTCTGGATGATCTGGGGCAAGCGAAGAAAATCTCTGTCAGCAAAGAAAACACCACTATTATTGATGGTGCAGGCCGTGCGGATGAAATTACTGCACGTGTTGAACAGATTCGTGCACAAATCGCTGATTCATCTTCAGACTACGACAAAGAAAAACTGCAAGAACGCGTGGCTAAGTTAGCCGGTGGTGTTGCGGTAATTCGTGTTGGTGCTGGCTCTGAAATTGAAATGAAAGAGAAAAAAGCCCGTGTTGAAGATGCATTACATGCGACTCGCGCTGCCGTTGAAGAAGGCGTAGTTGCTGGTGGTGGTGTTGCTCTGGTTCGTGCCGAAGTAAGCTTGGGCGAACTGAAAGGTGACAACCTGGATCAGGATGCTGGTATTGCTATCGCACGTCGTGCAATGCAGGAACCTTTACGTCAAATCGTTACCAACTCTGGCGATGAAGCCTCTGTTGTTTTAAATGAAGTCGCTGCAGGTAAAGGTAACTACGGTTACAACGCTGCAAGCGGTGAATATGGCGATATGATTGAAATGGGTATTCTGGATCCAACTAAAGTAACGCGTACGGCATTGCAAAATGCTGGTTCGGTTGCGGGTCTGATGTTGACCACTGAAGCCATGATTGCTGAAATTCCGAAAGAAGAAGCTCCTGCAATGCCTGATATGGGCGGCATGGGCGGCATGATGTAATTCGTTACAGCATCGCTCTCAGCACACAAAAAAGCCCTGCCTCGAAAGAGGTGGGGTTTTTTTTTGGGCTAATTAAATTGAAAAGAGCTTTTAAGGGTGTAATGTTTTCCAGAAAGGAATCAACATCAGGCTCAATACAAAGGCTATTAACAGTAATACGCCTATAAAGCGAAATGGATGCTGAAAAATGGATTGGAAAAATCCCGGTATTTCGCCATTTGCACGCAGATTTTCATATTGCTGACGCTGATCTATAGCGCGTTTGGCCTGATATTCATCGAGCGTGGCTTTGGCAATAGGCAGTTGTTCATCATTTATCAACCAGATGGCTGCCACACCAAGGCCAAAAAATCCAGCCTGAGTTTCGTAAAAGGCAAAGCCTTTATCGTCCAGCAATTGCCGAACGTCTTCCGCTTCGTCTTCAGGTACATTGTTGAGTCGAAATAATAAAGTCGCCATAGTCGTCCTTGTCTGTCAGCGCGGTTAGAATCTAACCCGATTTGTTACTTCATTCAGCGGCATATTAGGCGTTTTGCAATTGATTGGCAAAATCATGATTTACATCACGATGCTTGGCCTCATCATCTCTTACAACTAACACTACATCACGTAGCAGCGCATCCTGTGGCAGGTTCCAGTAATCAATGGCAATTTGCGGTGCGGCTACGTTTTCGTATTTGCCTGAATCGATACCTGCTAAATACTCGGTATAGCTGTACACAGCTTCTTCCTCAAGATAACCAACAATTCGATGGGCTACTCGAGATGAGAAAATATATAAAATAAAGAACAAGTTATAAAACACACCCTGAGCAATGATAATCAACACGCGTTCGAACCAGCTTGGTTTGGCAATATGCACAAAGGTAAGCAGATGCATGCGTTCATTGTCAGCTTCTTCCAGCAAAGTACTGATCCAGCCATCATCATTTTGCATCCGGCGCAGTGAACGAAGATGCTGAAGAGCCCCGCCAACCATGCCAGGTACGGCTGCAACCGTTTCCAGTACGACAGCACGATGTCCGTAACGCCCGGAAAAAAAGACGTCAGCAAAAAAACGCATAAATTTTACAATTGCCAGCGCCACCCGATCAGAAACGCTTTTTGGGGTGAAATGCGGGGCGTTATATTCATTGCTGTCCATCGTTGTCTCCTTTGACGAGACGAAGGTTATTTAGTCTGAGAAAATACATTTGCCGATGTGAAAATTTCGTGGTTATTACATCGCGATAAGTCATATGTTCTGTTAGTTTAGACACATTTTCAATGACTGTGCATTTTGAAATATCCAATGAGGCAAAAATGACCACAACACAACTTACAGAACGATGGCAATCGATTCTGCAGGATAAGCAAAATCTGCTTGATTCTGCCTCTGAAGTATTAACGGCCAGTGAGTATGTGTTGAATCAGGGCGACAGGCAACCACAGCGTTTGCGTGAGTTGGTCGAAAGTGGTGATTTGGAAACTGTCTATGCAGAAGATGGCTATCAGCAACGCCTGCAAACCCGGCTGGCACAGGTAAATGATGAAGCCACTTTGCAACAACAATTGCGGTTCTTTCGACACCGAGAAATGGTGCGTATTATCTGGCGGGATTTAAGTGGATGGGCCGATCTGGCAGAAACGGTGCGTGAGTTAACGGCATTGGCGGATTGTTGCGTTGAGCAGGCATTAAACAAGCTTTATCAATGGCAAACCGAACTGCTTGGCACCCCGATGGATGAGTTGGCTCAGCCACAGCATTTAATCGTGCTGGGGATGGGCAAAATGGGTGCCGGGGAATTGAACCTGTCTTCTGACATAGATTTGATTTTTACCTATCCTGATGATGGCGAAACACAAGGCGCACGGAAAAGCCTCACCAATGAAGAGTTTTTTACTCGCTTGGGTCGCAAACTGATTCAGGCTCTCGATAATGTGACCGTTGATGGATTTGTGTTTCGGGTAGATATGCGTTTGCGCCCGTTTGGTGAAAGTGGATCATTAGTCGCCAGTTTTGATGCCATGGAGGATTACTACCAGACTCAAGGCCGGGAATGGGAACGCTATGCAATGATCAAGGCAAGACCTGTTACGGGCAGTGAACAGGATAAGAAAGCTATCAGCGAGCTACTACGACCGTTTGTCTATCGACGTTACCTTGATTACGGCATGTTTGATTCACTGCGTGAAATGAAATCCATGATTGCCGGACAGCTTCATTTAAAAGGCATGGAAGACAATATCAAGCTTGGAGCAGGAGGGATCCGCGAAATTGAGTTTATTGGTCAGGTGTTTCAGTTAATTTATGGCGGGCGTGACAAACCTTTGCAGCAAAGACCCATTCTGACGATTCTGGATTTATTGGCTGAGCGAAAATTATTGTCAGATTACGCTGTAACAGCCTTAAAAAATGCGTATGTGTTTCTGCGTCGAACAGAACATCGTATTCAGGCCTGGGCAGATCAACAAACACATTTATTACCCAGTAATAATGAGGCCCGAATTCGTTTAGCAAGGAGTATGGGATTTGAGAGCTGGACTGCTTTTGTTGAAACTCTCAGTGAACATCGGCAGCAGGTGCATGAACATTTCCAACAATTACTGACTGCACCACAGGCCGATGATGAGAGTACCGACAGTATTGCATTGTTAACTTCCAGCGAAGCAGAAATAACGTCTTATCTTGAAACATGGGGATATCACGAACCAGAGCAATCCCAACAGACGATTGAAAAATTGTTGAACCTACATGTCGTGAAAAACCTTAGTCATACCGGTCTCGGACGTCTCAAAAAATTATTGCCATTATTGGTTCAGGCTGCTGCTGGCACTGATGAGCCTGATACTTGCCTGAATCGGATGATTCCGTTATTGGAATCGATTATGCGACGTTCAGCCTATATGTCGCTATTAGTTGAAAATACCCTGGCCTTATCTCAACTGGTCAAACTCTGTGCGGCAAGTCCATTAATTAGCCATCAGTTAGCACGTTATCCAGTATTACTGGATGAATTGCTGGATCCGCGATCACTTTACGAAGTGCCTGGCCGAGAACAGCAACAAGCCTTATTAAACCAGTTCCTCTCAGCTGCTGAAGACACCGATCTTGAACAGCAAATGAATTTATTGCGGGAGTTTCGGCAAATTGCCACTTTGCATGTTGCTGCAGCAGATGTCACCGAAGTATTACCGTTGATGCGGATCGGTGATCAACTCAGCGAATTGGCAGAAATTTTGTTGGAACGTGTGTTGCAATTGGCTTGGCAATATCTGATCTCGCGTCACGGATTACCGCCCGCTGCGGATAAAGATGATATGACGGAGTGCGGCTTTAGTGTCATTGCCTATGGAAAATTAGGTGGACTGGAGTTGGGGTATGGCTCAGATCTGGATTTAGTTTTTGTATTTGATGATGCGCGGGAGGGAATGACTGATGGTGATAAACCTGTCGATTTGATGGTGTTTTATACACGTTTGGCTCAGCGGATGATCCACTTATTAAATACCGTGACTGCGGGTGGAGTGCTTTATGAAGTCGATATGCGACTGAGGCCAAGGGGTAATTCAGGGTTGCTGGTGAGTCCAATTTCAGGCTTTGATGATTATCAACAAAATGAAGCCTGGACGTGGGAACATCAGGCTCTGGTCAGAGCCAGGTGTGTCGCAGGAGATAAAAAATTAGCTGAAGAATTCAGTAACATTCGCCAGCAAGTTTTGTCCAAATCACGTACTGAATCCGAGCTGGCAAAAGAAGTCAGTGAAATGCGCCATAAAATGCGTCAGCAACTGGATAAGTCGTCTGCAGGAAATTTTGATCTTAAGCAGGGCGTAGGTGGTATCACTGATATTGAATTTATGGTGCAATATGCAGTACTAGCTTGGTCAGCAAGCTTGCCAGATCTGATGGTTTACACCGATAATATCCGAATTTTGGATGCTTTAGTCGCGACAGGCAAGCTCAGTGAACAAGAAGGGAACATGCTCGCAGATGCTTATCGCTATTATCGTAGTGAAGCAAATCATTGTGTTCTTCAGGAACAACCGGCAGTGGTGCCGGAGGCCAAAGTGGCCGATTTTCAGCAACAAGTGAACGCAATTTGGCAACGCTGGTTACGTTAAGACCAGTTTGATATCAATATTAAGTCTCAAAAGTAGGTAATTATGGCAGCAGTAACAATGGCAGATCGTGATGGCGTTATCTGGTTGGATGGCGAATTTGTGCCTTGGCGCGAAGCTAAAGTCCATGTGCTGACGCATACACTGCACTACGGAATGGGGGTGTTTGAAGGAGTCCGTGCCTATCAAACAGATGCTGGCGCTGCTATTTTTCGCCTGCAGGAGCATACAGACCGGCTCTTCCGTAGCGCCAAGATTCTCGGTATGAACATCCCGTTTGATAAAGCGACTTTAAACGAAGCACAACGTGCTGTGGTTCGAGATAACAAACTGGATTCTGCCTATATTCGTCCGATGTGTTTTTATGGTTCTGAAGGCATGGGTATCCGCGCTGACAATTTAAAAACACATGTGATGGTGGCTGCCTGGAGCTGGGGTTCCTATCTGGGTGAAGAAAACATGACCCGCGGTATTCGCATTAAAACCTCATCGTTTACCCGTCACCATGTGAATATCACCATGTGTAAAGCCAAAGCCAATGGCAACTACATGAATTCGATGATGGCGTTGCAGGAAGCCGTGAATGATGGTTATGACGAAGCACTTTTATTAGATGCCAACGGCTTTGTTACTGAAGGCAGTGGGGAAAACTTTTTTATGGTGCGTGATGGTGTACTTTATACACCTGAGTTAACCTCTGCACTGGAAGGTATTACCCGCGATACCGTTATGCGTCTGGCGAACGATATTGGTTTGAAAGTCATTGAAAAACGCATTACGCGTGATGAAGTTTATATCTGTGATGAAGCCTTTTTCACTGGCACTGCCGCAGAAGTTACCCCTATTCGTGAGTTGGATAATCGTCCTATTGGCGAGGGCAAACGCGGTCCAATCACTGAACAGTTGCAAAGCATGTATTTCGATCAGGTTTATGGTCGCAGCGAATATTATCGCGACTGGAATACCCTGGTTTAATTCAGAAAAACTAAATATTTAACGTAATAACAAAGAGGTTAGTACCAAATGGCAGGTCATAGTAAATGGGCGAATATCCAGCATAGAAAAGGTGCGCAAGATGCCAAACGCGGCAAACTGTTCACCCGGCTGATTCGTGAAATTACTGTTGCCGCCAGAATGGGCGGTAGTGACCCGGCGACTAATCCACGCTTACGTGCTGCCATCGATAAGGCTTTGGGCAGTAATATGACCAAAGATGTTATTGAACGAGCGTCTAAGCGTGGTGCAGGTGAACTCGAGGGTGCTGCATACGAAGAGGTACGTTACGAAGGCTACGGGCCAAATGGCATCGCTATTATGGTGGATTGCATGACGGACAATCGTAACCGCACGGTTGCTGAGGTACGCCATGTTTTCAGTAAACGCGGTGGCAATATGGGCACCGATGGCTGTGTGGCCTTTATGTTTAATCAAAAAGGCATTATCAGTCTAGCGCCAGGTCTGGATGAAGACGCGGTCATGGAAGTCGCGCTGGAAGCGGGTGCTGAAGATATTGTCACCAATGATGATGGTTCCATCGATGTGTTTACCACGCCGGATGAGTATGCTGCTGTTAAAGATGCCTTGGATGCCGCTGGCTTTGAGGCGCAATCAGCCGAAGTCACCATGCACCCTGACAATACCGTCAGTCTGGAGTTGGATGACGCACAAAAAGCCATCGCCATGATAGAAGCGTTTGAAGAGCTTGATGA
Source organism: Methylophaga sp. UBA4204 (assembly GCF_002379485.1). Taxonomy (NCBI): domain Bacteria; kingdom Pseudomonadati; phylum Pseudomonadota; class Gammaproteobacteria; order Thiotrichales; family Piscirickettsiaceae; genus Methylophaga; species Methylophaga sp. UBA4204. The sequence goes on from NZ_DFTU01000097.1 coordinate 6,936, forward strand.
TGTGCAACAGGTCTATTCAAATGCAGACTTCTCTGATGAGGTGATGGCGCAGCTGGAGAACTAGCGGCCATCCCCCTATGTCACGCATTCTCGGTGTTGATCCCGGCTCCCGTAAAACCGGTTTTGGCATCATAGAGCTTGACGGTAAACAGATTAAGCACGTCATTAATGGCAGATTGCTGGTGGGTGATGGCGAGTTTGCTGATCGTCTGAAACAGATTTTTGATGGATTGACCGATCTGATTCTGCGGTATCAACCTGAAATTATGTCTATCGAACAGGTGTTTCTGCATAAAAATGCTGATTCAGCTTTGAAACTTGGTCAGGCTCGAGGGGCTGCCATTTGTGCCGCAGTCAATCAACATTTAAAAGTCCATGAATATTCCGCCACACAAATAAAAAAAGCTGTCGTTGGTAATGGACATGCCAAAAAAGAACAGGTCCAGTATATGATGTCGGTCATGTTGCAATTAAAAGAAGCGCCAATGGAAGATGCCGCAGATGCCTTGGCCTGTGCGGTAACCCATGCAAATCATGCAGCACTGGATAGTCTCAGCAATAAACTTCCCGCAGGAATGCGGATCAGTCGTCGTCGAGGAGGACGCTATAGCCGATGATTGGTCGTCTTACCGGAATTATTATCGAAAAACAGCCGCCGGAATTGGTGCTGGATGTAAATGGGGTGGGCTATGAAGTTTCCGCTCCCATGTCTACTTTTGTAAATTTGCCGTCACTTAATGAAAAAGTGAGTTTATATACCCATTTAGTCGTGCGCGAAGACGCCCAGTTGTTGTATGGTTTTGCTACTACTCGCGAACGATTATTATTTCGCAGTTTACTTAAGGTAAATGGAGTGGGAGCGAAACTGGCACTGACGATTTTATCGGGTAGCGACGTCGATAGCTTTGCTCGAAGTGTGCAGGAAGGTGATGCCGCAAGTTTGACGCGTTTGCCTGGTGTCGGTAAAAAGACAGCAGATCGTCTTATTATAGAGATGCGCGACAGACTTAAGGAAGTCGGTTCTGCAATGGGGCTTGATGAACAAATTACGACGAATATGCCGAGTAGCAGCGGGGCACGAAAAGAAGCACTGGAAGCTTTGATTGCTTTAGGGTATAAAGCCGCCGAAGCAGACAGAATGATCCGTAGTTTTGATGCCCAGGATATGACTACTGAGCAAATCATCAGACAGGCGTTACAGCGTAATTAACTATGGATGAACGTTTTATTACTCCGCAAACGCTGAATGATGATGACCGGGTGGATCGGGCTATCCGGCCCATTAGACTCGAGGACTATATTGGGCAACCGGTGGTGCGCGAGCAGATGGAATTATTTGTTTCAGCGGCCCGGCAACGCAAAGAAGCGTTGGACCATACACTGATATTTGGTCCTCCGGGGCTGGGTAAAACCACATTGGCACATATTATCGCCAATGAAATGGGCGTTAATTTAAGACAAACTTCGGGGCCGGTTTTAGAGCGTCCTGGTGATTTGGCAGCGTTGCTGACCAATCTAGAGCCGAATGATGTATTGTTTGTCGATGAAATTCATCGATTAAGCCCGGTGGTTGAAGAAGTGTTGTATCCGGCGATGGAAGATTACCAGATCGATATCATGATCGGTGAGGGACCGGCAGCTCGTTCAATTAAGCTGGATCTTGAGCCATTTACCCTGGTCGGAGCAACAACCCGCGCTGGTTCACTGACCTCGCCTTTGCGAGACCGATTTGGCATTGTGCAGCGATTGGAATTTTATAATGTCGCTGATTTAAGTACGATTGTGCAGCGTAGCGCACGTATTCTAGGTTTAACGCTGGACGTTAATGGTGCAGGTGAAATTGCTCACCGTTCCAGAGGCACGCCGCGAATAGCCAACCGTTTATTACGACGGGTTCGTGACTACGCAGAAGTGCGGTTTGATGGTATTGTCACAGCAGAAATTGCCAGACAGGCACTGGATTTGCTGGATGTCGATAAATTTGGTTTTGATATGTTGGACCGCAAACTATTGCTGGCCATCATTGAAAAATTTTCCGGTGGCCCGGTAGGATTGGACAATATTGCCGCGGCTATTGGAGAAGAGCGTGGCACGATTGAAGATGTTATTGAACCCTTTTTGATTCAGGAAGGATTTATCATGCGGACACCTCGTGGCAGAATCGCTACCAAACGGGCTTTTTTGCATTTGGGTCTGACACCGGATTTAGATCTGACAGGTGATTAATGCAGTCTTTTGATTGGCCGGTGAGAGTGTATTACGAAGATACGGATAGTGGTGGCGTTGTATATC
>NZ_DFTU01000097.1:9358-9741 GCF_002379485.1 Methylophaga sp. UBA4204
AATTTTCGTCGCCCGGCACGTTTTAATGATGCCTTATTGATTCGATCTGAAATGACACAAACGAGCGGTGCAAGCATGCAGTTTGAGCAATCAGTACTGCGTGACGGTGAACTGTTGTGCGGTGCGTCGGTCCGAGTGGCCTGCCTGGATGCTTTGCGATTTAAACCGTGCCCGATACCTTCTTTTATTTTGACGGAGATGCAATGTGAATGCTGATCTATCCTTGATGTCCCTGATATCTGAAGCCAGTTTACTGGTGCAGATCGTTATGCTTATTTTGCTGCTGATATCAGTTTATTCCTGGACCATTATTTTCAAAAAACGCAGCGAGTTAGCCGATGCCCGGCGAGATGCTGATTTATTTGAAGATAAATTCTGGTCGG
>NZ_DFTU01000097.1:9849-10283 GCF_002379485.1 Methylophaga sp. UBA4204
TTTGAAGATAAATTCTGGTCGGGAAATGAATTAAACAGACTCTATGAGGATATTACTGCCAGACCTCACTCCGGTCGGGGTATGGAGGGAATTTTCGAGGCGGGTTTCAAGGAATTTGTCCGTTTAAAAAAATCCTCTACTGACTCAACCTATGTGTTGGAAGGGACTCAGCGAGTAATGCGTATTTCCTTGTCCCGTGAAATGGATGAATTGGAAGTTTCGTTACCCTTTCTGGCGACAGCAGGTTCTACCAGTCCATACATTGGTTTGTTTGGAACGGTCTGGGGTATCATGAATTCATTTCGAGCTTTAGGCGAAGTGCAACAGGCGACACTGGCTATGGTTGCCCCAGGTATTGCCGAGGCTTTGATCGCGACAGCAATGGGCTTGTTTGCAGCGATACCAGCGGTTGTAGCATATAACCGTTATTCACA
>NZ_DFTU01000097.1:10381-12181 GCF_002379485.1 Methylophaga sp. UBA4204
AATAACGGAGCCAACTATGGCGCTTTATAAACAACAACGCCAACGTCGCAAGCCTATGGCAGAAATTAATGTCGTACCGTACATCGACGTGATGCTGGTATTGCTGATCATTTTCATGATTACCGCGCCCATGCTAACCCAGGGCGTTCAAGTCGATTTACCCAAGGCCGATGCCAATCCGGTTGAAGCGCCGGAAAATCTTGAACCTTTGGTGATTTCGGTTGATGCTGAAGGTGCTTACTATGCATCAGTAGGTGATAATCAGGATCAAAGTATCGGTGCACAGGAACTGGTTGCCAGAGTGTCGGCTGTATTACGCCGAAACCCTCAAACGCCAGTGATGGTCAAAGGCGATAGTTCAGCAAGTTATGGACAAGTGGTAGGGGCTATGGCTTTATTACAAAAAGCAGGCGTACCGAATGTCGGTTTGATTACTCAAAGACCGGAAACGGAAACACAGTAATTAAGATGAAGCATCCAATTGTGCAAACTCTTCTTGCCGGCGGCACTTCAACAATATTGCATATATTGTTATTTTTACTGCTGATATTCAGCTTTGATATGCCTACTGATATTCGCCAGTTTGGCCAACCAGAAGTCGAGATCGTACAAGCTACCGTAGTTGACGAAGATTTAGTTCTTGAAGAAATGGCGCGTTTGCAGGAAGCGGAAGAAAAAAAACGTGCAGCAGAAGAAGAGCGTCAGCAAAAACTGGATGAACAACTTGAAAAAACGCAAGATGAGCTGGCTCGTAAAGAGCAAGAATTTCTGGATATGCAGGAACGTGCCAAGCTTGATGCCGAAAAACTAAAACAAGAAGCTGAACTTGAACAACAACGCTTGAAAGAGCTTGAGCAGCAACGTATAGAACAGGAAGAAGCACGTAAACAGGCAGAGTTGGAACGTCAACAAGCAGAACAAGCTAAACAAAAGGCAGAAGCTGAGCGAAAAGCGGCTGAAGAAGCTAAACAACGAGCTGAAGCAGAACGCTTAGCAGCAGAAAAGGCCCGAGAAGAAGCTGTGGCTAAACGCAAGGCGGAAGAGGAAGCCAGACGCAAGGCTGAGGAAGAGGCCAAACGTAAAGCGGAAGAGGAAGCCAAACGTAAAGCAGAAGAGGAAGCCAAGCGTAAAGCAGAAGAAGAGGCTAAACGTAAGGCAGCTGAAGCTGAAACTAAACGAAAAGCTGCTGAAGCTCAGGCCAAGCGAAAAGCTGAGGCAGAACGCCTGGCCGCAGAAAAATCACGAGCAGAAGCGGAACAAGCATTACAAAGACAATTAGATGCTGAGGCAGAACAGCGCAAGCAGAAACGGATTGCTGGCGTTCTGGATACCTACGGATTGCAGATTCAACAAAGAATTACCCGTTACTGGACTAAACCAGCTAATGCAGAACCTGGGTTACTTGTTACGCTGGAAGTGAAACTTATTCCGGGTGGTGATATCCGCAGTGTAAGAGTGATAAAAAGCAGTGGTAGTGAAATATTTGATCGTTCTGCAGAAAATGCTGTTTATAAGGCCGCTCCAATGCCAATGCCTTCAGACCCTGATGCAGCACAAAAGATTATCAGTGAAGGCATTGAAATATACTTTAAACCTGAATGAGAGAAGTTAATATGGCCCCGAAATTAATTCGTTCGCTTGCCTTAATGGCGATGTTTTTTATGCCAATTCAGGCATCTGCCGTGTTAAAAGTCGAAATCACCGGAGGTTCAGATAGCGCACTCCCAATCGCTATTGTGCCGTTTGGCGCCGAAGGAATTAAAGCGCCTGAGGATATAACCAGCATTATTCGTAATGATC
>NZ_DFTU01000097.1:12245-14151 GCF_002379485.1 Methylophaga sp. UBA4204
TATTCGTAATGATCTCGAGAGTACTGGTCGTTTCGCACCATTAGATAACCAGGATTTGGTTTCTCGACCCACTGAACAATCACAGGTCAATTTTGCAGATTGGCGTTTATTACGTTCCGAAGGGCTTGTTATCGGCAAAATCAGCAGTCAGGATGGCGAGAACTACCAGGTTCAATTCCAATTGTTTGATGTTTACCGTGGTCAGCAATTGGCCGGAAAACGTTACCAGGTGCCTGCATCTGGATTGCGTGCATTAGGCCATCAGATTGCAGATGTTATCTATGAAACATTAACCGGCGAAAAAGGTATTTTTTCAACGCGTCTGGCGTTTGTCACACAAATAACGGCTGGTGATGGTAAAAAACGTTTCGCTTTACAGATATCGGATGCTGATGGAGCAAATCCACGGACTGTATTACAATCTACTCAACCGATTATGTCGCCGTCCTGGGGACCTGATGGCAATCAATTAGCCTATGTATCATTTGAGAATGGCAAAACAGAGGTTTTTGTTCAGCAGTTGCAAAGCGGACAACGCAAGTCAGTTGCCTCCTTTGAAGGCATAAATAGCGCACCGGCTTGGTCGCCTGATGGCAAAAAGCTGGCCCTGACTCTGTCGAGAAATGGTAACCCGGAAATTTATGTCATGGAATTAGCCAATGGTGATTTAATACGGGTCACTAATAATGCTCAGGCGATTGATACTGAAGCAGTCTGGTCACGCGATGGCAATGAGATTTACTTTACTTCTGACCGTGGTGGTCGACCACAAATTTACAAAGTTTCAGCAAATGGTGGTAGAGCTGAACGGATAAGTTTTGAAGGAAATTACAATGCTTCACCTGATTTATCACCAGATGGAAGCAAACTGGCCATGGTACATGGTGCCAATGGTGGTTTTTATATTGCTGTACAGGATTTGAAAACCGGCGCAATGCAAGTTTTGACGGATTCAGGAAGAGCTGAATCGCCGAGTTTCGCGCCGAATGGCCAAATGATCCTGTATGCTACTGAGCAAAAAGGTAGCGGTGTTTTAGCTGCTGTCTCTGTTGATGGCCGGATCCATCAACGTTTGAGCGAATCCGGAACTGTTGTGCGTGAACCAGCATGGTCTCCGCTGAAAAAATAATTTATGTCAGGAGTGTTTGTTATGAATCGTTATAAGTTCTCGGCTCTACTTATTGCATTGTTTTTACTCAATGCCTGTAGCGGTAATGCCACAAAAGATGGAACCGATGATGTGTTGGTTGAGGAGCGTAATGGCGCATCAACTTCAGGTGTTACTGGTCAAGGAGCTGATGGTAGCGATCTGGGAGCAGAAGCAAGTGTTATTGTTGGCGAAGATGGTTATGCAGGAAGTGAATTGAATGATCCATCCAACCCTCTCTCCAATCGGGTAATCTACTTTGATTACGATAGCGCCAGTGTAAGACCACAAGATCAACCTATCGTCGAGGCTCACGCAGCTTATTTGGGTAAAAATCCTAATCTGACTGTCCGTCTTGAAGGTCATACTGATGAGCGGGGCTCGCGTGAATATAATCTCGCATTAGGTGAACGACGTGCTTTATCTATTCGTCAGTTACTGATGTTGCAGGGCGCTAGTGCCCAACAATTTCGTGTGACAAGCTTTGGTGAAGAACGTCCTGCCGTTGATGGTAGTGATGAATCTGCATGGTCACAAAACCGTCGAGTTGAAATAATTTACATTGGTCGTTGATATGCCTTTTAAAAAGCAAAAACAACTTGCAATCGTATTAATGGTGGGCGCTATATTGGCGCCCGCTGTTTCTTGGGCTGAAGAAGAAGCTTTACAGGCTCGCGTGGATAGGTTGGAACGTATTATTCAGGGGCAGGGATTAACCTCCTTGCTCACTCAGGTTGATCAATTGCAGCGTGAGATTCA
>NZ_DFTU01000097.1:14321-16514 GCF_002379485.1 Methylophaga sp. UBA4204
GATCTTGATCAACGAATAACAGAAATTCAGCAGCAAGCTCCTGTTTCTCAAGCTCCATCAGTTATCGATTCTCCTTCTGTGGATAACAATTCAATTGATGAAGAGTTAGCCGATGGTGGTTTGCAGAATACACCCACTGATCAGACAGACGCTGGAGAGAGCGCACCTGTGCCCGTCGCAGTAGAAAGTGGCGAAGCTGCATATCAGTCAGCATTACAGGATCTGCGTGGCGGCCGTTATCAGGAAGCTTTGTCAGCGTTGGGAGCATTCCCCCAAAATTATCCAAATAGTTCATATCTGCCTAATGTCTATTATTGGCAAGGCGAAGCACATTACGTTTTGCGTGAATTTGATAAAGCAATCGTGGCTTTTGATAAAGTCATCTCCAGCTATCCCGACAGTAATAAAGTGGCAGATGCTTTGTTAAAACGCGGTTTCAGTGAATATGAAACTGGCGATACCAGTAAGGCGCAAGCATCATTGAATCAGGTGATTGAGCAATATCCGGATACATCAGCATCTCGACTGGCGAAAGTGCGTCTGGATCGTATCCAGCAAAATGCACAATAAAACATTTTTTGTAGATTACGTAGATGGCTCAATGTCGTATCACCGAGATTTTCTATTCATTACAAGGTGAAACCCGAACAGTGGGCCTGCCCACCGTTTTTGTCAGGTTGACCGGCTGCCCGTTACGTTGTGGTTATTGTGATACCGCTTATGCCTTTCATGGCGGGCAAAAAATGGAGATCAGTGACATTGTTGCTGAAGTAAAAAGCTACAATCCCCGCTATGTCACTGTTACCGGCGGCGAACCGCTGGCCCAGAATACCTGTCGGGAATTATTAACTGCCTTGTGTGAGTTGGATGTCGAAGTGTCATTGGAAACCAGTGGTGCGATGGATATCAGTAATATCGATCCGCGGGTTGTACGGGTTATGGATTTAAAAACCCCCACATCAGGCGAAGTCTCCAAAAATCGTTACGGCAATATTGATCTGTTAAACCCTCAGGATCAAATCAAATTCGTTATCTGTAATCGTGAAGATTATGATTGGGCTCGTGAGCAGTTATTCTCGCTGGAGCTGATAGATCGTTGTGAGATTTTATTTTCCCCGGTGCATGGTGATTTAAACCCTACCGATTTAGCGGAATGGATTATTGCTGATAATCTGCCGGTAAGAATGCAAATTCAATTGCATAAATATCTTTGGAACGATGCTCAAGGCCGATGACTAAACGTGCTGTCATATTACTTTCCGGCGGATTAGATTCCGTTACAGCCTTGGCAATTGCCAAAGCTGAAGGTTATGAATGCTTCACTATCAGCTTTGATTATGGTCAGCGACACAAAACCGAACTTTTTGCAGCGGAAAATCTGGCTAAAAAATCTGGTGTAGCCAGCCATAAAGTAATACAGATTGATCTTCGTGCCATCGGTGGGTCAGCATTAACAGATGACATTGATGTGCCAGAGACAGAACAACAGGGTATTCCGATTACTTATGTCCCGGCACGAAATACAGTTTTTCTGTCGATTGCATTAGGCTGGGCAGAAGTACTTAATGCCGAAGCCATTTTTGTCGGGGTTAACGCTGTGGATTACTCAGGCTATCCTGATTGTCGCCCTGAATTTATTGATGCATTTGAAAAGCTGGCTAACCTGGCAACCAAATCGGCAGTTGAAGGTTCCGCTATATATATAAAAGCACCATTGATGCACCTTTCAAAGTCAGAAATCGTTAAGCGTGGTACGGAGCTGGGGATTGATTACAGCGAAACAGTTTCCTGCTACCAAGCTGATGCGCAAGGCAGAGCGTGTGGACAATGTGATTCCTGTCGCTTCAGACGACAAGGTTTTATTGATGCCGGACTAGCAGACCCAACACGGTATCAATAAGTTATTGTTTCTTGGTAAGAATCAGTGATTACATGTTTCCTGTATGACTCCCCCCGCTATTCTATGTCGATAAAATAGAAAAATATTGGCAACTGGGGTTGTCATTTTTATCAACTATAGTATTATGTCGCGCTTGGTTTGGGCCGTTAGCTCAGTTGGTAGAGCACCGGACTTTTAATCCGATGGTCCTGCGTTCGAGTCGCAGACGGCCCACCATTTTTTCTGCAAAATTTCAGTTTTATTCTAGTTTCATAATTCTGTAATAATTGTTGTTGACAGCCCGGCGAGTGGCT
>NZ_DFTU01000057.1:0-173 GCF_002379485.1 Methylophaga sp. UBA4204
TCTGCTTCTGATTCAGCTGCTTTGCAATTTATTGCTCCTTACGCGGGTTGCTCAATGGGCGAATACTTCCGTGATAAAGGCGAAGATGCACTGATCATCTATGATGACTTAACCAAACAAGCCTGGGCTTACCGTCAGGTATCCTTGTTGTTACGTCGTCCACCAGGTCGTGA
>NZ_DFTU01000057.1:390-2547 GCF_002379485.1 Methylophaga sp. UBA4204
ATCTTCCTGGAAACTGACTTGTTCAACGCCGGTATCCGTCCTGCGATTAACGCGGGTCTGTCGGTATCACGTGTTGGTGGTGCCGCTCAAACCAAGATCATCAAGAAACTGGGTGGTGGTGTTCGTCTTGATTTGGCTCAGTATCGTGAACTGGCAGCGTTTGCTCAGTTTGCTTCTGACCTTGATGAAGCAACCCGCGCACAAATCAGCCGTGGTCAACGTGTTACCGAGTTGATGAAACAGAAACAATATCAACCATTATCAATTGCTGAAATGGCGATTTCATTGTTCTCAGCCAACGAAGGCTTCCTGGATGATGTTGACGTCAGCAAAGTCGGTTCATTTGAAGCGTCACTGCTGTCAACCATGCGTTCACAGCATGCTGAGCTGATGGACACAATCAACACTACTGGTAATTTTGATGACAATATCGCTGGCCAAATGCGCAGCGCGATTGAAAAATTCAAAGCCAACGGTAGCTGGTAAGCGAGGCATAATTCATGGCTAGCGGTAAAGAGATACGTACGCAGATAGCAAGCATCAAGAGCACGCAGAAGATAACCTCTGCGATGGAAATGGTGGCTGCCAGTAAAATGCGTAAGGCTCAGGAACGCATGGCGGCAACACGTCCTTATGCTGACAAGATCTTAAATGTTATTCAGCATTTGGCGTTTGCCAATCCGGAATACAGACATCCTTATTTGCAGGATCGTGAAGAGAAACAACGTGTAGGTTATATCGTGGTTTCTTCGGATCGTGGTTTGTGCGGTGGTTTGAACAATAATCTGTTCAAGGAAGTGCTGCACGAAATCAAATCCAAGTCAGATAAAGGCCTGCAGGTTGATATCTGTGCAATTGGCCAAAAAGCCTCAACATTCTTCAGCCGCTTGCCAGTGAACATGGTTGCACAGGTTACCCAATTGGGTGATGCACCACGCGTTCATGAATTGATTGGTAGCATCAAGGTTATGTTGGATGCTTACGAATCAGGTCATATTGATAGTCTGTACCTTGTTTATAACCAGTTTGTGAACACCATGACGCAGGAAGACACATTTATTCGTCTTCTGCCTGCGACACCTGGTGCGCCAAGCGAGGAAATGTCCCATCACTGGGATTATATTTACGAGCCGGATGCGAAAGAAGTTTTGGATGATTTGCTGGTCCGTTACATCGAGTCAGTGGTTTATCAAGGCGTTGTTGAAAACATTGCTTCTGAACAAGCATCGCGCATGATTGCGATGAAAAATGCGTCTGACAATGCCGGCGATCTTATTGATGACCTGCAACTGGTTTACAACAAAGCTCGCCAGGCTGCGATTACACAGGAAATCTCTGAGATTGTTGCGGGTGCCGCTGCGGTCTAACTGAATTAAAAGGGCTGAGCAGCCCGAACTTATTTGAAAGAGGAAGCAAGATGAGCTCTGGAAAGATTGTACAAATTATCGGTGCGGTCGTTGACGTGGAATTTCCCCGCGACAGTCTGCCAAATATCTATGATGCCTTGATGGTTGAAGAGGCTGGTTTAACCCTTGAAGTACAGCAACAGCTTGGCGACGGCGTAGTCCGGACCATTGCAATGGGTACTACAGACGGCTTGAAGCGCAGCTTAGCTGTATCAAATACCGGTAAAGCTATCAGCGTACCAGTCGGTCAAAAAACACTGGGCCGTATCATGGACGTATTGGGTAACCCAATCGACGAGAAAGGCGACATCGGTGAAGAAGAGCGTTGGGGTATCCACCGTAAAGCACCTTCATTTGATGAACTGTCTGCCAGTAACGAATTGCTGGAAACCGGTATAAAAGTAATCGACTTGGTATGCCCGTTTGCTAAGGGTGGTAAAGTTGGTCTGTTTGGTGGTGCCGGTGTAGGTAAAACCGTCAACATGATGGAGCTTATCCGTAACATCGCTATCGAGCATAGTGGTTTCTCGGTATTCGCTGGTGTAGGTGAGCGTACTCGTGAAGGTAACGACTTCTACCACGAAATGACTGACTCAAACGTTATCGATAAAGTATCACTGGTTTACGGTCAGATGAATGAGCCACCTGGTAACCGTCTGCGTGTTGCGTTGACTGGTCTGACCATGGCGGAATTCTTCCGTGACGAAGGTCGTGACGTATTGTTCTTCGTTGATAACATCTACCGTTACAC
>NZ_DFTU01000057.1:2646-5035 GCF_002379485.1 Methylophaga sp. UBA4204
AAGACCGGTTCCATTACCTCCGTTCAGGCCGTATACGTACCTGCGGATGACTTGACTGACCCATCTCCTGCAACAACATTCGCTCACTTGGACGCAACAGTTGTACTGTCACGTTCAATTGCTGAATTGGGTATCTACCCTGCGATTGACCCACTTGACTCAACATCACGTCAATTGGATCCATTGGTTGTTGGTAACGAGCATTATGATATTGCCCGTGGTGTTCAAAACACGCTGCAACGTTATAAAGAACTGAAAGATATTATCGCGATCCTGGGTATGGATGAATTGTCTGAAGAAGACAAACTGTCTGTATCACGTGCTCGTAAAATTCAGCGTTTCATGTCACAGCCATTCTTCGTTGCTGAAGTATTTACCGGTGCACCAGGTAAATACGTTTCACTGAAAGATACCTTGGCTGGTTTCCGTGGCATTCTGGATGGTGAATATGATTCACTGCCAGAACAAGCGTTCTACATGGTTGGCACCATTGATGAAGCGATTGAGAAAGCCAAAAAGTACTAATCTCTTGGGAGGTAGCTGATGGCTATGACAATTCATGTTGACATCGTAAGTGCTGAAGAATCCATTTATTCTGGATTGGTAGAAGCGGTAATTGCCTCGGCACAAGAGGGTGAGGTGGGTATTTACCCACGTCACGCTCCATTGCTGACACGTTTAAAAGCCGGCGAAGTGCGTTTACTGAAAGATGGTAAGGAAGAGCAGTTTTATATTTCCGGTGGCATTTTAGAAGTTCAGCCACACATCGTCACTATTCTGGCCGATACCGCATTACGCGCTGATGACGTTAATGAAGCCGCTGCTTTGGAAGCCAAAGCAGCAGCTGAAAAAGCGCTAAATGATAAATCTGCTAAACTGGACTTTGCTGAAGCACAAGTTCAATTGGCAGAAGCAATGGCACAGTTACGCGCCATTGAAAGAGCACGTAAAACACGTAAGCATTAATCACGAAAGTGATGACCCAAAAAAGGCTGTCTTCGGACGGCCTTTTTTGTTTCCAGGTCTTTGCTAAACTACAAAGCTGTTACAAGGAATCTCCATTATGTCTCTGGCTATTATTATTCTCGCTGCCGGTAAAGGCACCCGCATGAAATCCGCCAAACCCAAGGTGATGCACACCCTGGCGGGTAAACCCATGTTACAACACGTCATTGATACCGCTAAACAGCTTTCTCCAAGCCAGTTAGCCGTAGTCTCTGGTAATGGTGCTGACGAAGTCGTGCCGTTCCTGCAAAATCAGCAAATCGATGTTGTGATGCAGCATGAACAAAAAGGCACCGGTCACGCAGTAGAGCAGGCCAAAGCCAGCTTTGTTAACAGTGAACAGGTGTTGGTGTTATACGGTGATGTACCGTTGATCACAGCGGATACGCTACAGGATTTGATTGAATCTGGTGATAACAACAGCCTGAAAGTACTGACAGCGATATTGGAAGATCCCACCGGCTATGGCCGTATTGTTCGTGATTATGATGACAATATGTTGTGTATCACCGAAGAAAAAGATGCCGACGAAGAAACCAAACTAATCAATGAAATCAACACCGGCATTATGTGTATTCCGGCTAAGTGGCTCACCGAAGCCTTATCACAGCTCGATAACAATAATACCCAGGGTGAATACTATCTGACCGATTTGATTGCCAAAGCGGTTAATCAGGGCATCGAAATTAACTCAGTCACCTGTGAAGATGAAATGGAAGTGGCTGGTATCAATAATCGCGTGCAGCTGGCTGAGGTTGAAAGTTATTATCAGCAGCTCAAAGCAACAGAATTGATGATGTCAGGTGTCACTTTCCGTGATCCGGCACGGGTGGATATCCGTGGAGATATCAAAGCAGGACAGGATATCACCATCGATATCAACGTGATTTTCGAAGGCAATAATACCATCGCCGATAATGTCAGCATCGGTGCCAACTGCATTCTTATTAATAGCACCATCCATGAAGGGGCGGAAATCCTGCCAAACAGCATTATCGAAAATGCCGAAGTGGGTACTAACTGCTCAGTAGGACCCTTTGCCAGACTACGTCCCGGCACCAAGCTCGCCGCCAAAGCCAAAGTCGGTAACTTTGTGGAAGTTAAAAATGCCAATATTGGTTTAGGTTCTAAAATCAATCATCTCAGTTATATCGGTGATACGGATATGGGGGCAGATGTAAATATTGGGGCAGGTACAATAACCTGTAACTATGATGGGGCGAATAAACATCGTACTGTAATTGGTGATCGGGTGTTTGTGGGATCGGATACGCAGTTAGTTGCGCCTGTCACTGTTGAGGATGGGGCGACGATTGGGGCTGGATCAACGATTCGGAAAACGGCACCTGCAGATTCGTTGACGTTGACTAAGTCGGAGCAGAAG
>NZ_DFTU01000057.1:5102-12387 GCF_002379485.1 Methylophaga sp. UBA4204
GGAGCAGAAGACGGTTAAGGGGTGGCAGCGGCCGATAAAAAAGAAAAACACTGGTTAACAAATTAGATTAAACCCTCCTTTCTAGTTGACAAAATAAAAAATAAGCAATATTCTGGCCGGCATGCATATGCACTCATCTCTAGAGGTCTCGTAATTATGTCAACAGAATTTAAATCTCCTTTCGAAGTTTGCTCGGCCTTTAACGAGGAGCAGTTAAATATAATAGCACGCGAGATTTTAGATATTGCAGAGCAGACAAGGCTATCAAACACTGGTGAATACGACGACAGGTATACATTTGAGACAACTTTACATGGAAGACTTAGACAGTTATTTATTAAGCTCAGCCATGATGCCGGAAAACCTTGGCTAACCTTAGCTAGTACAGGCATGGACTACGTGCCCAAACTTAATAATATACCTTTAAGGGTTTTTAGAGATGAGCCTCGCTCTCCCCGCAAAAGAATAAAAATCTTTAACCAGAATGAAATAGAAAAAGGTCAATTAGTCCTTTTATTAGAAGATTATGATGAATATGAACAAAGTAATCAGGATCTCTACTGGAGATTAATGGTCGTAGCTCCAACAGTTATAGGTATTGGAGACGAGATTGTTGATTTAGAAGATGACTTTAAAGTAGCCCTAGCTGGCTATCACCCTATTAATAATTCTTTGGTGTCATTGTGGTATTCGGATGACAGAGTCAACAATAAATTCCAATCCGTTGGAGATAGGTTAATTCAAGAAAAGCCAATCGAGAGAAAACAAGTAGCTTTAAAAATAATAGAAAAACAAAAAACAGAACATTCGGATAAGTAAAAATGAATGAAATTCAAGGTCTGCAAATATATCGCAGCGATAAGCTCCGTTTGGCAAGGCTTGCTAAAGGACTTTCTTTAGATAATATTGGTTCAATTCTCAATGTAACAAGACAAAATGTCTCCAAAATGGAGTCAGGACAAGAGCCTAAAGATTCACAATTTGAGCTGCTATGCAAGGAGCTAGGTGTAGAAAAGAGTTTTTTTTATTCTGAACGAGGAGCACCAGTTGTTGAAGAGCAGTGCCACTTCAGAAGTATAAGAACTAGAACAAAGACAATTACAAACACAGTCATGGCTAGAGCGGAGATTTTGACAAATCTTATTTCTGAAATTGAGAGTTATTACGATTTAAATGATTTTCGAGTAAATTTTGATAATGATTTTGAAAATATTAACGCTGCAAGTATTGAAAAACTATCTGATTTATTAAGGCGAGAATGGGAGTTAGGTTTAGGTCCTATTTCTGACATAACAATTGTTTTAGAAAATGCAGGTGTAATTATTACTACGGTCGATGGGGTTGATGAAAAAGTTGATGCCTTTTCATTATCAACAAAGCGTCCAATTATTATTCGTAATAATGCCAAAAATAATCCATGTAGGTATCGCTTTGACTTAGCACATGAATTAGGTCATTTAATTATGCATGAGGGCATTGATACAGGCTGTAAATTAACAGAAAAACAGGCTAACTATTTTGCTAGTGCTTTCTTAATGCCGAAAGTAACCTTCAGTAAGGCAATAGAAAGCTTTCCAATAACCAGAGGTACTAAGAGCTTAAATTGGAAAAATATCTATAAATTGAAACTGTATTTCAAGGTTAGTTTCAAAGCGTTATTATTCAGAGCCAAGACTTTAGGTCTGGTATCTGAAGATCAGATGCGTTCTGGTTATATGTATATTAATAAAAAGGGATGGGCAAAAGGTGAACCATTAGATGAACAAATTCCATTTGAACAGCCTGCGTTATTGGAATCAATGATTAATGGGATTGGCTTCGGATCATGGAAAAGAGTTTTAGTAAAATTAGGTTTAACTGAGAATGTCATAAAAGAGTTTTTGCCAGACATTAGCTTTCCCGAGAATAAATTGAGAGCAGTAAAATAAGTAAAGTACATGCTTCATGAGATTAAGCTGAATATCTCAACCTCATTTATTTCGCATGATTGCGAGTCAGGGAATTGCGTGCCCAATTCCCTAACAACCCAAGGGCACCCCTTGTGCTGGCCTGCGGCTTCCCAATAAAAATAGTTATCTCAGGGAAATCGAAAAACTCGCTGCGCTCAAACATTCCGATTTCTAATCCTGAGATAACTATTTTTATCGGCAGCACAAAAGGGGATTTGGGAAGTAGCAGTTCGTTTGGTTACTGAAAATAAAGCAAAAAAAGCAGAGCCGAAGCCCTGCTTTTTGAATAACGATTACTTAGCTTGTAACTGAGTGAATAAGGTATGCAAATCCATCACATCCCAATGTTCAGCTAATTTTCCATCTTCAATTCTGAAGATATCAATCGCATCAAACTTATACTCGGCTTGAGTGGCTGGAATGCCCAGCCATTCATTTTCATGGGTACCTGAATAAGTCCCGTAGACCCAAACGAATTCATCATTAGCGATGATGTTTTTCAGCTCATAATGAAAGTCGGGGATAGCGGCAAACCAGTCAGCAAAAAAGGCTTTAAATCCTTCGCTGCCTTGGGCGACGGCAGGGTTATGCTGGATGTAATCTTTTTTCATATATGCATCCAGATTAGAGAGGTCTTTATTAACAAATACCTCGCCAGCAAAATTGCTCAACAAAGTTAAGTTTGGGTTTGTGTTTTGATCAGCCATTGCGTGTGTTCCACTAAATAATAAAGTTGTAAATGCGATGATGTTTAAAAAATAACGTTTCATGATGTTTTCCTTTGAGTTGCTTTTAATTGGCAAGAGAAATACTATGAGTGACGGTATCTTTCCGCAAGAAGGCACTTTAAAGTGCTATACATACTAAAAAGTGACTATAAAATGGAAACAATGGCTTATGGCTGAATGGAATGTCTATAATAAAAACTGTCCCACCCGTTTAGTGCTGGATCGGATTGCGGATAAGTGGACAGTACTTACTGTGGGGGCTTTGGCTGAAGAGACAAAACGCTTCGGGCAGCTACGTCGGGAGCTGGATGGTATTTCACAGAAAATGCTGACGCAAACCCTTCGAGGACTGGAACGTGATGGCCTGGTTAACCGTAAGGTCTATCCGACCGTTCCACCAAAAGTGGAGTATTCATTAACACCGCTTGGGCAAACTCTGATCGATTTATTAGATGGCATTAAAAATTGGTCAGAAGGTAATATTGAGTATGTACTGGAAGCTCAGCAGGCTTATGACACCCTACCGAATGAGTTCTAATATTTATAAAAAACCACTCGTTTTAATTTATTTACTGTTCATTTAATAGAAGTGCTGCTTCGCGTCTTTTATTGCTCAAATAAATCATGGCTATCGCGCCAATCAATAATATAGCCGCAAGATAACGTTCTGCATCAAGGGTGATTACGGCGTTATTCAGCCAGCCAAAGTGGTCAATCAATAAACTCATCATCAATTGGCCGGAGATAACCGAAACGGTAGTGCCTGCGATACCTATTCTCGGCACGGCGAAGACGACAACGACCATATATACCACACCGAATAACGCACCGATAAGTTGCCATTTCGGAGCGGTGAGTAGTGTTTGATCGTGGGGAGATTCAAAAAAGAAAAACAGCAGAAAGGTTATCGCAAAGCCGACAATAAACGTCAGCCATGAGCTGGCGATGACGCCGACTTTATTACCAAGATTACCGTTTATTGAGGATTGCACCGATAAAGCAATGCCGCCGAGTGTAAGCATTAAGATGGTTAATGTGAATGTCATCATGTGTTCCTAACTTAATAACCAAAGAGCGGACAGAATCATGACGATAGCCATGATGCGATAAGGATCAATGGATCGTTTTACCGAGCCCAGTAGACCGTAGTGATCAATGACCAGACTCATGGCGATTTGTCCCAGTAACACGCTGGTCATGGTGACACCGAGACCAACAATGGGCGTGCCAATTGTCAGAAACACTACATACAACGGTCCTAATACGCCGCCAGTTAATAACCATTTGGGTTGATTAAACAATTTGTTGAGATCGGTTTTGACAAAAAAGATCAGGATCAGTGACAAAATAATTGAGCCGATCATAAAGATGGATAAGGTGGCCGCGAGATGACCGACTTGAATACCCAATGGTCCCAGCAATCCGGCTTCAATGGACAACCCCATCCCAGCGATGAGTACCAATAGGTAAATAATGATCTGCACGAATGTCGTTTCCTGAGTAAAAGTTGTGGTGATTGTCTATTGATGCTTAAATTCAATCAATAACGTAAATAACAATAGATAATTGCACTATGAGCATGAATGTTTTGAAAGTATTTGTGGCTGTGGCACAGGCAGGTAGCTTTGTAGCTGCTTCAAGAGTATTGGATTTACCGCCTTCATCTGTTTCACGTTATATCGCTGGATTGGAAAAATCATTGGGTCAGCGGTTGTTTTATCGTCATACTCGAGCGGTCAAGCTAACGGAAGTGGGGGAGATCTATTTTGCTGAGGTCAGAGAAGCACTGATTAGTATTGAACTGGCAACCGAGCTTGCTAAGGGAAGTGCTTTGGTGCCCCAAGGCAATCTAAAAATCAATGCTCCAGTGTCTTTTGGACGATTGCATCTAACCAAATTACTTCACAAGTTTCAGCGACAATATAAAGATATAAACATCGAGCTGGTATTAACAGATAGTTATATTGATCCGATCATCGAGGGCGTGGATGTTGTAATCCGTATTGGGGGAATGGCCGATTCCAGTTTGAACTATAAAAAAATTGCCAATGAAAAGTATGATTTGT
Organism: Methylophaga sp. UBA4204; assembly: GCF_002379485.1. Taxonomy (NCBI): domain Bacteria; kingdom Pseudomonadati; phylum Pseudomonadota; class Gammaproteobacteria; order Thiotrichales; family Piscirickettsiaceae; genus Methylophaga; species Methylophaga sp. UBA4204. The sequence continues at coordinate 9,846 of NZ_DFTU01000057.1, forward strand.
GTGCTGCACCTGAGTATGTGGATTCAATGGCTGAGCTGTCAGAACCAAAGGGGCTGATTCAGCATAATTGTCTAATTTATAAGGGCAGTATGGGACGGCGGAGCTGGTTTTTTAGACCCAATGCAGAGGCAAAATTTGAAGGCATTGAGGTCACCGGAAATTTATATAGTAACAATGCCGATATTCTGGTTGATGCGGCCGTTGCAGGGCAAGGAATTGTGTTGTTCCCACGCTGGCTGATAAGCAAGTATCTTCAATCCGGTGAATTGGTGCCTTTACTACAATCATGGGAAGCATCAGAAAAAGCCGAACCACAAAAGATTTATGCGCTTTATCCAGCGAATCGGTTGAAATCTTCTAAAGTCAGATATTTTCTAGATGCTATGTCAGGCTACTTTGGCGAAGAGAAACCGTATTGGGATGCGTAAAATCAATTAAAAAATAGTCATTTATGCTTCAGCTAGCGTCATGGCTTGCTGGTAATTTCTCAAACCCATTTTATCAATTAACCCTAGCTGTTGTTCCAACCAATGGGTGTGATCTAGTTCGGTATCTTCCAGTTGTTTAAGTAACATCTGGCGTGTTTCGTAATCATCTTCTTTTTCACACAGCGCGATACCTTCCCGCAGATTTTTGACCACAGCGTATTCCAGATCCAGATCGTTTTGCAGCATTTCCGGTACGGTGTGACCTACACGTAACGGTTCGCGGTGTGTCAGGTCGGGCATGCCTTCCAGAAACAAAATACGCTTGATCATCTGATCGGCATGGTCGGTTTCATCCTGCATTTCATGAGAAATACGGTTATATAATCGTGTCAGCCCCCAGTCTTCGTATATTCTGGAATGAATGAAATATTGGTCCATCGCGGTCAGTTCACCGGCGAGGAGGTTATTAAGTAAATCAATGACTTTTTGGCTGCCTTTCATAAGCGTTTTCCTTTTGGTAATCAAGTTTGGGCTGAGGCGTTATTTTATGTAAAGCTTGACTCATCAACTGGCACTTGTCACGGGTATTTGCCAATTTAAACAAATTTGTACGGCAAAGCTTGCAACACACTTAAACCAAAATCCGTTTTGTGATTTCAAACATACAAATTGACAGAATTGTTACATTTCTTTACATTATGCAAATCTAAATCACTATCATTTAGCTTTAATAAATCGTTTGGGAATCTGTAATGTATCCATCTGTTCAAAAAAACCGGTTGTTTTGTGCCCCGGCCGTCTTAGCTATGTTCGTATTTACAGCTAATGCTATCGCTGAAGAAACCGAAGAAAAGTCTCTGGATTTGCCGACAGTAGAAGTAACTTCGACTGGTGCTGATTCGTTAGGTTATATCGAGCTGGAAGAAGAACCAGTTGTTGGTAAATTAAATGTGCCGATAATGGATCAGCCATTTTCGATGTCTATTATCGATGATGATTTCATGAAAGATACTGGGGCAAAAAATATTCAGGATGCTCTACAGTATACCTCCGGTGTTTACTCTGGCGCATTTGGTGCTGATACCCGAATCGATAGTGCTAAAGTCCGCGGTATTTCCCCTGGCCTTTACCTTGATGGTTTAAGACAACTCTATGGTTCGTATAACAGTGTTCGAACCAACGTTTATGCATTGGAAAGTATTGAGGTACTGAAAGGACCTTCATCCATGTTATACGGACAGGGGGATCTGGGTGGGGTTATCAATTCGGTTTCAAAATTACCAAAAGCTGAACAGCAAGGTGAGATATGGGGGCAATATGGTTCTCACAATCGTAAGCAGATTGCATTTGATGTGACTGGCCCTGCGACAGATGACGGCAAACTGCCGTATAGAGTTGTTGGTTTACAACGAGATGCTGATACTCAGGTCGATCATGTTGAAGATGATGGTTATGTAATTGCTCCATCTATAACGTGGCGTCCCACAGATGACACAACATTTTCTTTCTTATTAAATCGCCAGGAAAATAGAGGCCAGGTTTCTGCTCAGTTTTTGCCACAAACCGGCACACTTGATCGAGGACCTTTAGGTTATGTCGGTTCAGAAACCTTTGTTGGTGAGCCTGACTGGGATAGATATGATAGAGAGAAAACGGAATTAACTTTCTTTTTTGATCACAAATTTAATGATATTTGGTCATTTTCTACTACCGCTCGTTACACAGAATCTAGTACCAAAACTCGCGAGCATTGGGCCAGGGTGGGAGCAGTTGTTTCTCCTGAAGGCAATATTGCACGAAGTATTCATACAGCTGATCGTCAAACTAGAATTTTTAATCTGGATACGCGTCTTTCAGGTGTCTTTGATTTGGGTATAACCCGTCATAACCTAATTATTGGCTGGGATAGACAGGATGCATTATGGGAGGAAGAAAATTATATTTCTAATTCAACCGGTGGTGGAATTATTAATCTTTATGATCCGCAATACGGAAACTTAAATACTGCAGCCCTAGCGAATCCGGTAGATCGTGATGATAATGAAATACAACAAGTTGGTATCTACCTGGCTGATCATATTGAAATTGGGAAAGTGGTTTTATCGGCTGGGATA
>NZ_DFTU01000057.1:12457-15838 GCF_002379485.1 Methylophaga sp. UBA4204
GTGGCTGATCATATTGAAATTGGAAAAGTGGTTTTATCGGCTGGTTTACGGCGTGATTTCGCCAAAAACCGGAAACTTGCTGTAAACGGACCCAATGTCACGAGTGATGAGCAGGAAACAACTGGCAGAGTTGGATTAATGTACAGGTTTGATAATGGTTTATCGCCTTATATCAGTTACTCCGAAGCATTTAGCATGAACCTCGGTACTGATGGCACTTCTGCAGCCAATACCTTAAAACCCACCACCGGTGAGCAACAAGAAATTGGTATTAAATATCTCTCTCCAGATAAAACATTGGCTGTCACAATGGCTTATTTCGATATTACGGAAACCAATCGTATCGTTCAGGGACAGACTCCTGGTGGTGTTGAGCAGGTTGGTTCAGTCATTGATGGTTGGGAACTGCAAATTAACAAACGCTGGCAGAACTTCGAAACTCAATTTGCTTATACGGACTTAAACGCAAAAAATGATAATACCGGAGACCGACTGTCTGCTTTGGCTGAAAAAACTGGTTCATGGTGGAATAAACTCTACCTGGGAAATCATTGGCGTGTTGGTGCGGGCATTCGCTATATTGGTGATGTCGTAGGTGGCGGCGGCGCTCCGGAGATTCCTTCTGAAACGCTATATGACGCCATGATTGGTTATGCCGTAGGTGATTGGGATTTCACTGTTGATGCGAAAAACCTGACTGATGAAGAATTTATTTCCTGGTGTCGTGGAGAAGGTTTTGATTGTGGTTACGGCGAACGTCGTAGCGTAGCGGCTAATGTGCGTTACAGCTTCTAATTAAAATAAACCATAGAAAAGCCCCGAATGGGGCTTTTCTTTTATAACTAAAACGATCTGCCAGTTATCAATGAACAGTCAATTATCGATAATAGCGATGTTCCCGATGTTCATAATTCCGATGATTTCCTCTGGATTCGTAGCGGTACTGGTCACGGTGATTATCGTAGTCACGATAGGATTTCGGATGTTGTTTATGCTTTGAATAATATTTTTTTGGCTGGTGGTAATGGTGTTTATGTTTTGAATAATACTTTTTGGGTTGATTGTAATAATGCTTGTTATAGCTGTAACGAGGAGCATGGTGTTGTACGACATAATCATGATGGCGGTGATCCACATAGCCGGTTGGATACCCAAGCCCGATATTTATTCTGACATCGGCTCTGGCCTGATTTACTGAAAAACCGATGATGAATAATGAAAACATCAGCAGTATGGATGTTTTGGTAATTTTTGAATTAGCCATTATGCTTACCTCACTTTAAGAGCCTTGTAACTGATAAGCAGCTTAGGTCTTTTCTTTGTAAGTTTGGTTCAAGCTATGTAAATGTAGGTAAATATTAAGATAAATGCAGAGCTTATGATGATTAAGCGGCTTTTTTTCTATCAAGCGCCACTATTCAGCTCAGATAGGCGGCCAACACAATCCAGGTCATCGCTTTAGCTTTTTGTGCTGCCGTTAAATCACCCTGGACATGGGCCGTCACTATAGCCCCTTCTTTTAACAGGCTAATGGACTCGGTGACATATTGAATGGCTAACTCGCTAATTCCCAAGGCACGAATCTGTCTTTCAATTAAGCTGTTAACTCTGGTTTTATGCTGCTGGCATTGTAGATATACGGGATGGTTTGGATCGTTATATTCCGCACAAGTGTTAATAAAAAAACAGCCATGGAAATCTGTTAGCACATCAACACGATTATGGATCCAGTCATCAACTGCATCAAATAATTCATTCAGTCCATCATAGCCTGGTTTTACCTGTTCAAGCCGCGACGCTAGCCAGTTGTAAAATTTATCATCACGATATTCGACTACTGCCTGTATTAATTCTTCTTTACTGGCAAAGTGATGATAGAGGGTTTTTTTCGCAATCCCGGCTGTTTGCAGAATCTGATTAATTCCTACGGCATGAATACCATTTTGATAGAACAGATTAAATGCGGTGTGAATTAATTGCTGACGTTTATCCATAGTGAACACCTATAAAAACTTCACCAAGTTTGACAGAGGTATACCGATCTGTCTATTCTTGATGTAGACAAATCGGTATACCTTAAATTGGGAGAGATACAATGCAACAAAATGAACAGAAGCCCCCATTTCCACCCTTTACAATCGAGACAGCGAAACAAAAAGTTCGAATGGCTGAAGATGGTTGGAATAGTCGTGATCCGGAAAAAGTTGCTTTAGCTTACACCGTCGACAGTCAGTGGCGAAATCGTGCGGAATTTCCTGTTGGACGAGAACAGATCAAAGCTTTTTTACAGAAAAAATGGCAGCGCGAAATGGAGTATCGATTGGTAAAAGAGCTTTGGGCTTTTACCGAAAATCGGATTGCGGTTCGCTTTGCCTATGAATGGCATGATGAACAAGGTCAGTGGTATCGCTCGTATGGTAACGAGAACTGGGAATTTGACGAAAATGGGTTGATGAAAACCCGTTATGCCAGCATTAACGATCTGCCTATAAGTGAAGCTGAACGCAAACTGGTTTGGCCACAGGGCCGACGTCCGGATGATTATCCTGGCCTCAGTGAGATGGGACTATAAATAACAATATTATCTGCTAATCAATCAACAAACATCTCTATAATCCACAGGTAATTAACTACCTAGAGAGAAAGTTATGGCCAGCGTTGGTTTACTTGCATTAATTGATGATATTGCCACGTTACTTGACGATGTAACGCTGATGACAAAAGTCGCCGCCAAGAAAACAGCCGGTGTATTGGGCGATGATCTTGCCTTAAATGCTCAGCAGGTTAGTGGCATTGATGCCAGCAGAGAATTACCTGTTGTCTGGGCTGTCGCTAAGGGATCTTTAATAAATAAACTGATTCTGGTTCCGGCTGCCTTGGCAATTAGTGCTTTTTTGCCATGGCTGGTCACTCCATTAATGATGCTGGGAGGCTTATATCTTTGTTTTGAAGGCGTTGAGAAGTTGGCCCACAAGTACATTCATGATGAGGCAGAAGACGACGCGCATCATAATGAATTAGTCCATGCTGTGACGACACCTGAAATTGATATTGCTGAATTCGAAAGGAGCAAAATCAAAGGGGCGATACGTACAGACTTTATTTTATCTGCAGAAATCATTGTTATTTCATTAGGCGTTGCTCAAGGCGCTCCGATAATGACACAAACTATCGTGGTTTCATTAATTGCCTTAGTAATGACCTTTGGTGTTTACGGCTTAGTCGCCGGAATTGTCAAATTTGATGATGCCGGATTGGCCCTGATTACAAGCGCAGGAAAAGACTGGTTTGCAAAAGTTAAACGTGCAGTGGGACAGAGCATTTTATGGCTTGCCCCCAAATTTATGAAATTTTTATCAGTCGTTGGAATGTTGGCTATGT
>NZ_DFTU01000066.1:0-1422 GCF_002379485.1 Methylophaga sp. UBA4204
GTTTGATTGAGGAAATTTTCCGATTCTCATCAAACATAAATTGCGTTTCGGTCATTTCAAAATCAATTGCTCCACGTTTTTCGCGAGCTTTGAGCATGACATGAAACAGTTCATACATGGTTTCCAGCCCCGGAAGTACATGGGCGTATTGATTGCGTAATTCGCTATCATTTTCTTGCAGAATGCTGGCAACTTGCTCGTAAATCAGCCGTGCCTTGGAGTTCATTACTGCTTGATGAAATTTGTAGGATTCAATCTCACCGTCCTGATTAATGATCATTTCGCAGGCCATGCATAAACGGTCAACCTCAGGATTTAATGAACACAAGCCATTGGATAGTGCTTCAGGCAGCATTGGAATGACCTGACTTGGAAAGTACACTGAAGTGGCGCGTTCCTGGGCATCTTTATCGAGATTATCGTCAGGTTTCACGTAATAGGAAACGTCAGCAATAGCCACCCATAAACGCCAGTTACCAGAGTCCAGTTTTTCAGCATAAACTGCATCGTCAAAGTCACGCGCATCAGCACCGTCTATGGTGACCAGCGGTAATTCACGCAAGTCGAGGCGATCTTGAATAGCATCCTGAGGAATGGTTTCACCGAAACTTTCAGCCTGAGCCAGTGCTTTTGGAGACCAGACATGCGGCAATTCAAAACTGCGAAGTGCAATATCGATTTCCATACCTGGCGCCATATGATCGCCTAATACGGTAACGATTTTGCCCAAAGGCGAGCGATGTTTATTCGGATGTTCAGTAATTTCTGCTTCGACTATTTGTCCGTCTTTGGCGTCCATTAAGTCGGGAACAGGAATCATAATATCCTGGCTGATGCGACGATTATGCGGAATTAAATAATAAAGGCCGGCATCTTCCTGCAAGCGACCAACCACAGTTTGGTTGGCACGTTTGACTATTTCAACAATCGCGCCTTCTCTTCGGCCACGACGGTCGGTGCCGCTGATGCGGGCTAATGCACGATCACCATGCAAAACCACCCGCATTTCACGTTCGCTGAGAAATAAATCCTCACCGCCTTCGTCAGGAATTAAGAAGCCAAAGCCATCGGGATGCCCCATCACACGGCCACTGACCAGATTCATTTTAGAGACAATGCCGTAAGCATTTTTGCGATTACGCAGAATTTGTCCGTCACGCTCCATGGCGCGCAGACGGCGACGAAGTGCCTCGGTTTGTTCTTCCCCTTTGATGTCCAGAAGTTTGGAAAGATTTTTCCGGGATACAGGGGCTTTGTGTTGTTTTAGGAGCTCGAGAATAAATTCACGGCTAGGGATGGGATTATCGTATTTCTCGGCTTCACGACCCTCAAAAGGGTCAGTTATGTTTTGTTCAGTCATTGACAGTTTTTATCTCGATCTATATGATGCGCGTCTTCTTGCCCAGGTGGCGGAATTGGTAG
>NZ_DFTU01000066.1:1540-12553 GCF_002379485.1 Methylophaga sp. UBA4204
GCGCTAGCTTCAGGTGCTAGTGTACGTATGTACGTGGGAGTTCGAGTCTCCCCCTGGGCACCATTCCGAATTTTTCTTTATTGTCACCAGACCATTTTAACTGCTATTGGTCCTTTCAGGTGAATCTTTCTCGTTCCACATTTCCACATTCTGATTATTAATGCTATTGAACCTGTTTTAAGGTTACGATATTGTGCAAGTTAACATACCGTATCAAGGTACATTCCTAGTGTGCCCAACGGAAAATCAGCCTTTGCACAGTGAGAATGGACATGGCAACTTTTATTGACTCGATTGATGAGCGTACCAAACTAGCAGGCACAAATCACCTTGAAGTTTTGCTATTCAGTCTTGGTACTAATGATGATACCGGACGAAATGAACTGTTTGGTATAAATGTGTTTAAAGTTCGTGAAGTGCTTAATGTCCCTGAAATCACAGGCGCCCCTGAAATGCCTGATGGCATTGAAGGTTTTGTAAGTCTGCGTGGCGATATGGTGCCGATCATTAATTTGCAAAAATTCTGTAAATTAAAATCTCATGAAACCCCAAAAATCCTGATGATCACCGAGTATAACACCCATGTACAGGGCTTTCTGGTGACTTCAGTTGATACTATCCAACGTTTAAGCTGGCAGCAGGTTAAAGAACCACCTCCATTGATTTCCAAACGTCTGGGCGGGCTGGTCACCGCGGTGGCTGAATTACAGGATAAACGTCTGGTCATGATCATGGATGTGGAAAAAGTACTGGCCGATACCGGCGACTTTTATGATGAGAATGCTTTTGAAGGCATTGAAAAAATTGAAAACGGTAAAAAATACAAAGTGTTATATGCCGATGATTCAAATGTTGCTCGTAAACAGATTACACAGACATTAGACAAGTTGGGCGTTGGCCATGTAGGCGTAGTGAACGGTGCACTGGCCTGGAAAATGCTCGATAAACTGGCGACCCAATGTGAACAGGAAAACCGGAACATTACGACGGAAATTCAAGTAGTGTTAACCGATGTGGAAATGCCTGAGATGGACGGCTATGTCCTGACACAGAAAATCAAAGCGGATCCGCGTATGGCCCATTTACCGGTGATTATGCATTCTTCCCTGACAGCGGTTGCCAATCAGGCAATGGGTCGGGGAGTGGGATCAGATGCCTATGTATCAAAATTTCAACCACGTGAATTGGCAGCAACCATTCGTGGTTTTATTGAAAGTACTCATTAGTGTTTTATACCATTTTAATATGGAGGCTGTTCCAACAGCGTAAATGAGTCTTTTCGATTATCCGAACTGTTGAAGGCAACAAATAATGCAACATCGTCATAGCAGTATACGAATTGTCGACAATCTTGCCGAAATTACCCGACATCACGATCGGCAGGTACTGGAAAAAAGTCTGCTCAAAACTCTCAATGAATTGTTTCCGGCACAATCACTACGTTTATTTAGAATCAAACGCCATGATCTGATGCACGATATCAGTCTGCTGGCTTTTTGTGTAAATGATGTTATTTCATCTTCCGAACAGCATCCCAAACTGAATCAGGAAACGGCGGATGAGCTTACTGCCGCAATGACAGAAGCGATTGATAAAGAAGATATTGTTTCTTATCGTCCTGCTGAAGAAACTGGCTGGAATGTGATTTATCCCGCATATGATTCACATGGTGAAATATTCGCCAGCCTGGTCCACCATTGCCAGGAATTGCCATCCAGCATTGACCAACGACTGGTCCATGGAATTCTCAGGGTGTATGCCAATTATCTGGCGTTAATTGATAAATCTCAACGTGACAAATTAACCGGTTTATATAACCGGGAAACGCTGGATGAAGAAATAACCAAGATTCTCGTCAATCAGAGCAGTGAACTTAACAAACTGATGGCTTCACCAAATGATTCACGACGCCGTCGCTATGCTATTAAGCATTGGTTAGGCGTTGTGGATATTGATAAATTTAAAACCATCAATGATACCTACGGCCATTTATACGGTGATGAAGTGATCATTCTGGTCGCAAGGCTGATGACTTCGGGCGTTATCCGTGATGATGATCTGATTTATCGCTTTGGTGGCGAGGAGTTTGTGGTGTTACTTAAAGCTGCAAATGAAACGGATGCAATGCAGGCTTTTGAAAGAATACGCAGGGTAGTGGCGGAGCATAGCTTTCCTCAGCTTGGTCAGGTCACTGTCAGTATTGGTTTTGTGGAAGTTTCCGCACAATTATCGCCAACGGATGTTATTGGACAGGCCGATGAGGCGCTGTACAGCGCCAAAAACGAAGGTCGAAATCAAGTGCAAAATTACCATAGCCTGGTGGCAGAAGGTAAAATTAGCGAGCCGAAAAAAATAGCGAGTTCAGACGTTGAATTATTTTGAAAAAATCCCAGGAAAAATATGAGCTTACGTAATCTGTTGTTGGCTGACAAAATTATTATCGAACTGGATAAAGCATTAACTACTCTGGCTGGGACCCCACCATCAAGTGGCAGAGATAACCCGGCAACAAATATAGAAGAAACACCCCTTACCGATAATGAACGTCGGCAATCAGTTGCATTGATGCGAGTGAATCATGCGGGTGAAGTATCTGCCCAGGCTTTGTATCAGGGACAGGCATTAACGGCAGAACTGACCAATGTTCGCGAATCGATGCGTCAGGCAGCCGCTGAAGAAAACGATCACTTGTTATGGTGCGAAAAACGTATTGATGAACTGGAGGGGCGTACCAGCCTGTTAAATCCGTTGTGGTACGTCGGTTCTTTCGTGATTGGTGCCGTGGCAGGAAAAATTGGTGATAAATGGAGTCTGGGGTTTGTTGCCGAAACTGAAAAACAGGTTATAGAACATCTCGATGAGCATCTCGGCAAGATGAGTGATGCGGATCTGCGCAGTCGTTCAATTCTTGCGCAAATGCGTGAAGATGAAAGTCATCATCAGCAAACTGCTTTAGCTGCCGGCGGCGCTCAATTGCCATGGCTGGTGCAGAAAATCATGCAGCCAATGTCGAAAGTGATGACCCGCAGCAGTTATTGGCTGTAAGCTGACTTCAATAGATTGTCGTAAACTTCAATGAAATATTGAAACGTCCCGCCTGTTCTTCAGAAGGCTCAACTCTGACCACTTCAGCCTGTGCAACAAAGTCGGCCAGGTCCGGATTATGACTTTTAATGCTGATATCCAGTATTTCCCCCTCGCTAACCATTTCATCCGCTATCAAACTTAAACCGCTGGCGCTTAAATCGAGTCCTTCTGCCTGAAAACTTTCTGTGGTATCCGGACGCTTTATCTGTACCGGACCGTTGACGCGCATTCGGAAATAATTGCGTTTTTCTTCAAAATCCTGACCTGCCATAATTTTTATCCCTTATCGATGCAGTTGCCTATCAGATGCCCCTAGCCTAAGCTAAGTTCTGTTCATTCGTCCAGAGATATCCATGTCTGTAACTCACTTAAACGCGTCACAACTGTATCACGGCTGCAATCCGGCTGATCTGCCCTTCAAAACTACCGCTACAGTGGAGCCTTTAACAGGCTTGATTGGCCAGGACAGAGCCCGCGAAGCAATTGAATTTGCAGCGAATATTCAAGCAGATGGTTATAACCTGTATGTGATGGGGGAGGCCGGCATGGGTAAAAAGTCGCTGGTCAGTGAATATCTCACCAAACATACTGCCAACCGGCCTGATGCAGAAGATTGGGCTTATTTACATAATTTTGATTTACCTCAACAGCCTAAATCATTGTCATTACCCGCCGGTGATGGTGCGCAGTTAAAACTGGATATCGAGCGGGTTATCAAAGCGCTACAGCAACAATTACCTCACGCTTTTGATGACGAATATTATCGGGGAAGAGTAAGGGCAATTGAAGAAGCCAGTCGCCAGCACCGGGTACGCTTGTTTGGTGCACTGCAGACTGAAGCGGATAAACAGGGCGTTGTACTGCTTAGAATGGAAGATGGCAGTTACGCCTTTGCAGCTCAGCATGAAGGGGAGCCTTTATCTGGCGAAGATTTTGAAGATCTGCCCTATGCCAAGAAAATGGAAACGGAAGAGGCTATCGCGAAATTACAGGTGTCAATGCAGGATACCCTGATTGAAATTCATGAATGGGAACATGACACGGTAAATAAGATTACCGCGCTGAATGATCAGGTTGCGTTAGAAGTGATAACCCGGCAAATCGATTTTTTACGCCATGCTTATCCAAAATCCGAGCCGTTACAGAATTATTTTGATGATATGCAATTTGATATTCAGCGGAATATCGAGATGTTCCTCAAAAATGAAGAGAGGCAGGAAGATGTTAATGTCGATAATTGTCTGAAGCGCTATCAGATTAACCTGATTGTGGATAATGCCGATCTGCATGGAGCTCCGGTGGTGTATCTCAATCAACCAAATCATCAGAATCTATTGGGCTGTGTTGAAAACATGGCAATGATGGGTGCACTGGTGACTGACTTTACCTTGATTAAGGCGGGCGCATTACATCGTGCCAATGGCGGCTTTTTAATTGTTGATGCCGAAAAGCTTCTGGAGCAGCCTTTTGCCTGGGAGGGGTTGAAGGCAGCGTTAAAAGCTTCCGAAATCCCCCTGGAAAACCTTGAACGAACCTATAGTCTGGTGGCAACGGTTTCACTAGAACCTGAACCAATCCCGCTTTCAACCAAAGTGATTCTTCTGGGGAATCGGGATCTTTATTATCAACTGTATGAATTGGATCCCGAGTTTGCTGGATTATTTAAAGTGCTGGCTGATTTGGAAGATGAATTACCGCGTACGGCTGAAACACATATGCAAATGGCAAAATTGATTGCCTCAACAGCAATGAATGAGCATTTGCCCGCTTTGCAGCAGAGTGCAGTGGCGTTAATGATTGAATATGCAGCGAGATCAATTAATGATGGGCAACAAATGTCGCTGCATATTGCTGATATGACTGATCTGTTGCGTGAAGCCGCCTATTGGACTCGCAAATACCAACAGGCTGAAATTACTGCTGATGCGGTGAATCATGCCTGGCAACAGCGTCTCAGAAGGGTGGATCGCGTTCGTTCAGTGGTTTATCAGCAAATACAGCGGCAGATTATTCAACTGGATGTGAATGGCAAGCATATCGGTCAGGTCAATGGCTTATCGGTATTGAGCATCGGCAGTTTTCATTTTGGTGAACCTACCCGCATCACTGCCAGTTGCCGATATGGTGATGATGCGATTATTGATATTGAAAGAGAAGTGGAGCTGGGGGGCAACCTGCATGCAAAAGGTGTGATGATTCTGGCTGCTTATCTGGGGTCTTTTTATGCGGCAGATAAGCCGCTATCCATGGCTGCCAGTATTGTGTTTGAACAGAATTATGGTGAGATCGATGGCGATAGTGCAACAGTCGCTGAGCTGTGTGCTTTATTATCTTCTATTGCCAGAATTCCACTCAAACAATCTATCGCTATTACCGGATCAATGAACCAGTTCGGTCAGGTTCAGGCTATCGGTGGCGTTAATGAAAAGATTGAGGGCTTTTATGATGTCTGTTGTCTGGTGGGAATGACAGGCACACAAGGCGTGATTATTCCCCGCAGTAATATGCAGCATCTGATGCTGAAACCCGAAGTCAGACAATCCGTTGAGAATGGTCTGTTTCATATTTACGCTGTCGATGACATCAGCGATGCTATCAATGTGCTGAGTGAATATGAGGCTGGCGAAGCAGACGAACAAGGCAACTATCCTGAAAACAGTTTTAATGGCGCTGTCGCGGCAAGACTGGCTAATTGGGCGGAGCTGCACAAGCATGATAAAGACAGTAGCCATGAAGCAAGTGATTAGGGCTGATTTTATCTTCATCACTGCCTTGTCGGACAAGAAATAGTCACCAGCAATAGCGGAGATGAAAGATAAACAAGCCTTAGGCTATAGTTACGGTCAGGTCAGCCGTTAACCTCTACAGGCAAACACGCATAAATTGTATAGGTATGTCAGTTATGAAAAATCAATTTTTTATCAAGTCTATAGGTTTGATGCTTGGTTTTATGGTGTTACCAGTACAGGCGTTAACACCTGTTCCCGTGCCGACTGAGCCAATTTATTATGAACCGCCGGTAGTGCAAATTACCGATGAAATCCGCAAGCATAGCTGCGTTGAAATTGATGGTGCTATCAACCAGCTTCATCCATATCGTTATAGTTACAAGCCTGGCTTTTACGAGGATGGCAGTAATAAACTGGCCGCGACATTAATTGCTTTTGATACGATCCCGATTGTTGAGGGATGGTTGGGTCTGGCCTATCTGGGATATTCTTCTCTGGTAGATGAAAAAGAAGCCAGAAGAACACAGCAAGTGGAACAGAAAATAGCTATGTTGCAGCGGGTAAAAGCTGAAAAGCATTGCTTTGAATAATTAGATTATTTCGCTGTCTCATCGCATGGTTTTACTTGTAGTAGGCTTCACTTCTGGGGTAGTATCAGTTTGTAAAACTACCCAAAGAGGTAAACGCAATGAGTAGCACAATAGATATTAAAACAAAGTGGTACGAGAGCAATCACGCAACAGTTGATAGCATTAAAGCTAAGTTGCAATCCGCAAACGCAGTGAGAGATAAAATGAAAAAACTGCCTTGGTACAAAGCGGCACAGAATCCTGTAAAGCATTCTGAACGTCCGTGGTATGAAGCGAATATGGTGAAGCATCTTGATACCAAGAAAAAATGGTATGAAGCCAATTTGCGTACTGCTGTTGAAGCAGTGCGGGCGAACCGTCATTGGTATGAAGCGAACCTGGATAAAACGCCTACACAAACCCATTGGTATGAATTTGCTGATTCACAATACAGTGATTTGAAAAGGCGTTGGCAACAGGCCAACCTGGCAAAATTCCGTGAGCAGCACAGTAAATGGTATGAAGCCAACCTGGATCAGACGCCAACGGAGAAACACTGGTATGAGTTCAGTGATGAGCAGACTGCCAGTGATAAAAAATGGTATGAAGCCAACCTGCAAGCGGCTCGGGAAAGCCATCAAAAATGGTATGAAGCGAACCTGCATCCCGATCCACATGCGGATATCAAAAAGAAATGGTATGAAGCTAATATCAGTCTGGCACGTACCCAACAAATCAAGCGTGACTGGTTTGCCTACAATACCCATGTTGCTCGTGAAAATTCCAAATGGTATGAAGCGAATCAGCGTCCTGCTCAACAGCGCGATACGCATTGGTACGAAGCCAATATGGTGGATCATCTTGATACCAAGAAAAAATGGTATGAGGCCAATTTACGCACAGCAGTAGAAACGGTTAGAGCGAATCGTCACTGGTATGAAGCCAATTTGGACAATACGCCTACGACTACCCATTGGTATGAGTTCAAAGAAGCGGGCGATACCGATTGGAAAAAACGCTTCCAAGAAGCTAATCTGGCCAAATTCCGTGAACAACACAGTAAATGGTATGAAGCCAATCTGGATCAGACGCCAACCGATAAACATTGGTATGAATTCAGTGATGAGCAGACGGCCAGTGATAAAAAATGGTATGAAGCCAACTTGCAGGCCGCTCGTGAAAGCCATCAAAAATGGTATGAAGCGAACCTGCATCCCGATCCACATGCAGATATCAAAAAGAAATGGTATGAAGCTAATATCAATCTGGCCCGTACCCAAAAAATTAAACGTGATTGGTTTGAAAACAATATGCGTTTAGCGCGCGAAGCGCAGAAAAACAAAGATAAATAAAACGTCTTACATGTCATTATTAAAAACAGCTGGTTTAACCGACCAGCTGTTTTTTTTTGGGGAGAGTTATACAGGATGAAAATCACCTGCTTTACCGTTGGTGCATTTCAGGTCAATACCTATTTAATCGAGGATGAGACGACTGGTGATGCAGCTGTAATCGATACCGGCGAAACAGATGAATTAGTTCAAAAGTTGCTGTCAATCAATCCTCGTCCCCGCATACAGATGATATTGCTAACACATGGTCACCTGGACCATGCAGGAGGCCTGGTCTACTTACAATCGCAATTTGATGTGCCGACCTACCTGCCGCGAAACGAGGTTCCATTATTTGAGACATTACCGATACAGGGGGACTGGTTTGGCGAGCCAGCATTTAATCGGCCATGTGGACGAATTGACCATTTTGTCGACGATGGTGATGAAATTCAGCTGGGGAATACCAAACTGAGGTTTATCTCGACCCCTGGGCATACACCAGGCCAAGGTTGTTACTATGACGAGCAAGATATCTTTGTCGGTGACACATTATTCTCTGGCAGCGTTGGACGCACTGACCTACCTATGGGGAATCCGGCTATAATGCAGCAAAGCTTACAACGGTTAATGCAATTACCCGGGCATTTGCGAGTGCATAGTGGTCATGGACCGGTCACAACCATTTCCCATGAGAAACAACATAATCCTTTTTTAACGTTTTTGAGACATGCATAAAAAATGGCGAATACAGATAGATTAATTGAAGGTTTTCAACGTTTTAAAAAACAATACTTTGGTCAGGACAGCCGACTTTATGCCAGTATGAAAACGGGGCAGCCAGCGAAAACCTTAATGGTTGGCTGTTGTGATTCCCGAGTTGATCCCGCGATTTTGACAGATTGTGATCCTGGGGATTTATTTACCGTCAGAAACGTCGCCAATCTGGTGCCACCCTGTGAGAATGATGGTTTACATCATGGCACCAGCTCAGCACTTGAATTTGCCGTTAATAATCTTGAAGTCGAAAACATTATTGTCATGGGGCATGCCAACTGTGGTGGTATACGTGCGCTGTGGGATGATGATGGACAACAAAACTCAAAATTCATCCATCAGTGGGTTTCAATTGCACAACCGGCAAAGGACTGGGTTAAATCGCACGCTGATGGCGATGAGGCCAGTCAGTTAAAGGCCTGCGAACAACGTGCAGTGCTAGTTTCGCTGGATAATTTGATGAGTTTTGAATGTGTTCAGCAACAGGTAGAAGAGGGTCGTTTGACCTTACACGGCTGGTATTTTGACTTGGCAGCAGGAGAGTTGCTTTGTTTTAATTCCCAAACCGGCCAGTTTGAACCGGTTCAGGAATAGCGTTTCAGGGACTTACTGAATATCTGGGAGCTGACCTGCAGGTTGTGTTCCCATTGAGTCATCTAAGTTTTCCGGCAGAGCTTCTTTCTGCTTTTTCTCAGCGGCATCAGTTTCGTTATCGTCTTCGATAATCTCTGCTTCATCTTCGCCTAGGCCAAACACATTAAATATGCCATTGAAGAAACCGGTTTTCTTCTCGTTTAATGGAACCACCACGTTAGTATCAGTGCGCTGTTCTTCCGTTAATTGGATGTTTTCAACAATCTGGGTATTGCCATCAATGTAGTCAAGCGTTTCTGCTTCATCAAAATACAAAGTGATGCGACGCTGCTCGCGTGTACCGTTTCCGGGGTGGAAACTGTATATGTAATCCCAGCGATTCGGATGGAATACATCAATTAACATCGGTGTTCCCATCACAAAAGATACCTGGCTTTTAGTCATGCCAGGTTCGAGCTTACTGAGCATTTCCTGTGTAACCTGATTGCCTTGTTGAATATCAATTCGATAAACACCAGGGATTTTGTCTTTGCTACAGGCGCTGAGAGTGAGAATAACCAAGGAAAGGCTATAAATAAGCAGGCTTTTCATTTAGTATTTGTTTCTGTGTTGATGACCAAAGTGCGATGATACGCTATTCGTAACTATTCTACGAGGCAACAATAATAATGGAAAGACAAGATTTAAGAAAAGCGGGATTGAAAATTACTCTGCCACGTTTAAAGGTGCTGGAGATTCTTGAACACTCCAAACAGCGCCATTTAAGTGCTGAAGATGTCTATAAGGCTTTGCTGGAAATGGGAGAGGAAATCGGTCTGGCAACTGTTTACCGAGTGCTTACGCAATTTGAGGGTGCAGGGCTGGTTTCACGATTAAATATTGATGGTGGACATGCGGTCTTTGAACTGGAAGATGGCGAACATCATGATCATTTGTTCTGTGTGAAATGCAATCGCATTATCGAATTTTATGATGAGGTGATTGAAGAGCGGCAAAGAGAGATTGCCAAGGCGAATGGGTTTGAAATGACCGATCACAGCCTTTACATCTATGGCATTTGCAACCGCGAAGACTGCAAAAAAGAACGATAAATCAGTTTTGTCCCTGATCCAGCATCTCTTCAGCATGTGAACGAGTTTTCTGGGTCAGGTTCATTCCGCCCAGCATCCGGGCAATTTCCTCAATGCGTTGTTCACGATTAAGTTCGCTGATTTCAGTATGGGTTTTATCTTCACCCAGAATCTTTGTAACCTGCAGTTGCTGATGAGCTTGTGCCGCGACTTGAGGCAAATGAGTAATACAGATCACCTGCTGGCTTGATGCCAGTAATTTGAGATGTTGACCAACAATTTCAGCAACGCCGCCGCCTATTCCCACATCAACTTCATCAAATATTAACGTAGGAACGCTACGTTTTCCTGCAGTAACTACCTGAATGGCCAGGCTTATCCGTGCTAATTCACCTCCCGATGCAATTTTGCCCAATTCTCCTGCCGGCTGGCCGGGATTGGTGCTGACCAACAATTGAATTTGATCCGCACCATGTTCACTGAATTTGCCATCTTCAAAGGGTGTGATAACAAATTCTATACGGCCAGCAGGTATGGCCAGTTGTTGTATGGACTGGGTAATGGTCTCCGCCAGAGGTTTAGCATGTTTTTCTCTGTTTGCACGGATCTGTGCAGATAAGTCCAGACATAATTTTTCCTGGGCTTTGAGTTGCTGAGACAACTCTGTCTGATTTTGCTGGGATTTTGACAGGCTATCCAATTCATCACACAAAGCCTGATAATGGGCAGGTAAGGCCTCAATTTCAACATGATGTTTACGCGCCAGATCATGTAACACAGCTAACTGATCTTCAACGGCTTCCAGCCTCGCCGGATCCAGATCCGCACTGTCCAGATAATGACGTAGCGAAGTGGC
>NZ_DFTU01000066.1:12675-20992 GCF_002379485.1 Methylophaga sp. UBA4204
GGTTCGTATTGTTGTAACTTTTCCAGCTCGGTCAGTGCTGAACCAATCAGATCGTAAGCCGCACCATGCTCCTGCTCAAATAAATTATGCAGAGTTGATTCGCTGGTATGGAGAAGTTGAGCAGCATGTGCAAGCTGTTGCTGGTCCTGTAGCAGTAAGTTGATGCTCTCGTCTGTCAGTGCCAACGGTTCAAGCTCACTGACCTGATAGTTTAATAATTCCTGACGTGCAAGTTGCTGTTCAGTTTGCTGACGGATTGCAGCCAGTTGCTGCTGAATTTTTTGCCACTCGGCATGGGCTTGTTTTAATGATTTAAGCAGGGCTTTATTGTTAGCGACAATATCCAGAAGTTCGCGCTGAGTCTCCGTCCGTAACAAGGATTGGTGTTCATGCTGTCCATGAATATCAACACTTAATTCACTGATATTACGTAGTTGGGTTAATGCAACCTGTCGGGCATTGATATACGCTTTGGAGCGACCATCACGGCTGATTGTTCGGCGCAGATGACATTGATCTTCATCATCAAGTTCTTGTTCTTTAAGCCACTGTTGAAGCGGCAAGTTACTGCTGATATCAAAACTGGCTTCTATTTCAGCACGTTCACTTCCATGGCGTACCATATTTGAATCAGCACGATCCCCCAGTACCAGACCAAGGGCATCCACCAGTATGGATTTACCGGCCCCGGTTTCACCCGTTAGTGAAGTCATGCCGGATTTAAAAGTTAAGGATAAATCTTCTACCACCGCCAGCTGGCGAACAGTTAACGCTATCAACATGTCAGTTTTCGGCCCCATTCCAGTTTGGCACGCAAAATTGAATAATGATCATGATCTTCAAGATGCAGTAAATCTATACGGTTTAGATGACGCTGAATTCGGACAGTATCGCCAGGTTTAAGCTCGTGGCCAGGACGTCCGTCACAAGTGACCATTGCTGTGGTAATGTTATTTTCACTTAATGTAATGTCAATAATGCTGCTGCCCGCAATCACTAGAGGACGATTGCTCAAAGTGTGTGGACAAACTGATGCTAACACCACCGCATCCAAATCAACATCAAGAATCGGACCTCCCGCTGACATGGCATAAGCGGTTGAGCCGGTGGGCGTAGCAACCACTAATCCATCAGCACGTTGGCTGTTTAAAAACCGTCCATTGATATGGGTTTCAAATTCAATCATATGTCGGCTTTGATGTGAATGCACCACTACATCGTTCATGGCAATGCTAATTGGATCTTCAGCATTATTCAGGTGGGCTTGTAATAAAAACCGATTGTCATGCCGATACTGGCCGTCAAGAATTCGACCTAACTGAGATTGCAGATTATTCAGGGTGACATCAGCTAAAAAACCCAGCCGGCCAACATTTACGCCAACAACCGGTAAATCAAATCCTGCCAGGGCTCGTGAGGCAGATAGCATGGTGCCATCCCCGCCAATCGCTATAGTTAAATCACATTTTGAAGGAAACTCTGCGATCGAAATAACTTCCAAATCAGGTAAAAAACTTATCGGCTCGTTGCAAAATACCTGTAACTCTCTGGATATCAGGAATTCATTTATTTGAATTACAGCAGTTTCCAGGACAGGATCATCCTTACGGATGAACAGGCCGATACGTTTAAATGTGTTATTCATCATCGAATTTGCATTTGAGTTTTATCAAAAAATAGTCAGCTGATGGTAATGGTTTTGTCATCAAATCCAAAGCAAAATTGACCGCTTAATAAAAACTCGGTGAACGTTACTATCTCTGAGTCTTATAGATGCTAGAATATGTCGATTTAATCCAATCAATCAATGAGGATACACATGGCGACTGAACGTACTCTGTCAATTATCAAACCGGACGCGGTAGCAAAGAATGTTATTGGTGAGATTTACTCACGTTTCGAGAAAGCTGGTCTGTCTATCGTAGCAGCCCGTATGGTGCATCTTACACAGCAGCAAGCTGAAGGCTTTTACGCGGAACATAAAGAACGTCCATTTTTTGGCGATTTGGTGAGTTTTATGACTTCTGGCCCTGTCATGATTCAGGTTCTGGAAGGTGACAATGCGGTTATTACTCATCGCGATCTGATGGGTGCAACCAATCCTGCTGATGCGGCACCTGGCACCATTCGTGCTGATTTTGCGCAAAGTATTGATGAAAATGCTGTTCATGGTTCTGATTCTGCTGAAAGTGCAGCACGTGAAATTGCGTATTTCTTTACTGATGATCAATTGTGCGCTCGCACACGCTAATCAATAACTGATGGCAACTGCACTGACCAATCTGCTTGGTCTGGATCTGAAAGGTCTGGAAGGGTTTTTCATCGAAATCGGTGAGAAACCCTTCCGTGCGCGTCAACTTTTACAATGGATTCACCAATATCGTGTCACTGATTTTGCCCAGATGAGTAATCTGAGCAAATCGTTGCGCGAAAAACTGAGTCAGATTGCCGAGATACGCGTACCCGAATTGTTACACGAGCACATATCCACTGATGGAACCCGTAAATGGATCATCAAAATGGATGGTGATAATTCCATTGAAACGGTATTTATTCCGGAAAATGGTCGTGGGACTTTATGTGTGTCCTCTCAAGTGGGATGTGCCTTAACCTGTACTTTTTGTTCAACCGGTCAACAAGGTTTTAATCGCAACCTCAGTGCTGCCGAGATTATTGCTCAGTTGTGGATTGCCAATGAGGCTTTAGGTAAAGACCCCAAAGGCAATCGAATGGTCACCAATGTGGTGATGATGGGCATGGGAGAACCGCTGACAAATTACAATAATGTGATTTCAGCGATGAATCTTATGCGTGATGATTTGGCATATGGTATTTCCTGGCGACGGTTAACATTGAGCACCTCAGGTGTCGTGCCAATGATTGATCGTCTGAAAGAAGATTGCCATGTCAGTCTGGCCATATCATTACATGCTGCGAACGATAAATTACGCAGCGAGATTATTCCGTTAAACGATAAATACCCGATTGCTGAATTATTAGCGGCTTGTAAACGATATGTGACGGGTGAGCAATTGCGTCGCCACATCACAGTTGAATACGTGATGCTCGCAGGAATTAATGACTCGGAAAAGGATGCACGGGATCTGATCCGGATTTTGAAAGGCATACCGAACAAAATCAATCTCATTCCATTTAACCCCTTCCCGGGCACCGATTACCAGTGCTCTTCAAAAAATGTCATTAATCGTTTTAAAGAGCAGTTGATCGCGGCCGGTCTGGTTGCGACTGTACGAAAAACCCGTGGTGATGATATCGTGGCAGCCTGTGGTCAACTGGCAGGCGAAGTTCAGGATAAAACTCGTCGTACTCAAAGATTAGCTGAACGGGAGGTTGTTTTCGTCCGATGAAATCATTTTTGAAAATAGGTTTTCTGGCGACATCAATCATTATGCTTACCGCATGTGGTACAACCGGGCCACGTGAGCATATTGCGCCGGATCCCAAGGCGGCTGAATTGAATATGCAATTGGGATTGAGTTATCTGCAACGTGGTGATTATGAAATCGCCATGGAGAAGCTTAATAAAGCGTTGAAACAAAATCCAAATTTACCCAGTGCTCACAATACTATCGCCTTGCTTTATCAACGACTGGGTGAAGATGAAAAAGCCGAAAAACATTTTAAAGAAGCGGTTAGCAGAGCTCCGGAATATTCCGAAGCACAAAATAACTATGGTGTGTTTCTGTGCCAGCAAGGCAAATATGTAGAGGCTGAAAAGCGGTTTTTAAAATCCGTGGAAAACCCGCTCTATCAAAGTTCTGCCATGGCCTATGAAAACGCTGCACTCTGTACCAGACAAATTCCGGATCTGGTCAAAGCTGAATCCCATTTCAGACGGGCGTTACAGATCAATCCAAATCTGAGTAAATCATTAATTGGGATGGCTGATTTGAGCTATGAACAAAAGAATTACATGCAGGCACGCGCTTATGTTCAGCGTTACAGTAGTGTTTCTCCGTGGACACCACAGGCTTTACTAACCGCGATTAAAACTGAATCCAAATTGGGCAATGAAGACGCCGTATCAAGTTACGAGTTAATTATGCGAGCCCGTTTTCCGGATTCTGATGAAATGCGCATGGTCAATGAAGGTATTTAACGTTTATGACTGAGAGTCATTCAGAAGAACCAAATGTTGTTTCATCATCAGTGGACGTTGGTAGACGACTGCGGGAAGCTCGCGAAGCAAAAAAAATCTCGGTTTCTGATGCGGCAGCCCAGTTGAGGGTGACTCGCAGCGCCATTGTCCATCTCGAAGAACAAGACTGGGATAAGCTGCATGGTCGAACCTATGCCCGTGGTTATTTCCTGAGTTATACAAAGTTTTTGGGGCTTCCACAGGATGAAATGCTGGCAGGTTTTAATATCGAATTCACCGAGACTGATAAAAGAAGCCCATCGGTAGCACCAATTCAACAGATTAAACCTGCAAAATCAACATTCCCCTGGCTGCCTTTGATATTGCTGATTACCGTGGCAGTTTTGACCTGGTTTGCCTACCAGCAATGGCAGGCGACGCAACTTGTACAGAATAATGAGCCGGCAGAGAGAACACTGCTTGAACCATTGGATGAGCCGGAAACCGAGAATAATGTTAATCCTGTTCCAGTGACTGAGTCTAATGATATCAGCCTGGAGGAACAACCTTTATCACCAGATGAAACCGATACATCTGAGCCAACTTTGGATACCGCGGATACCGCCCTCGATGAACCATTTGAAGCTGAGATAACCCCACCTGCAGAAGTTGAAGATGCAGAACCTGCTACAGCAGAAGCTACAACTGAAAAGAACCTTATCATTGGTTTGGATGCAGATTGCTGGGTTGAAGTCAGAGATGCCAGTCAGCAAGTTCTGATTAGTCGTGTGGTCAGAGCAGGTAATACGGTCGAATTGACCGGTACGCTACCTTTACAAGTTTCATTGGGGCAGGCGAATGCCGCTTCTGTCAGATTTGATGGTGATATCATCGATATTACTGAATACACTCGCGGTAATGTGGCTCGATTTACCTTGGGAGAAGATTCTTAATGCAAACTGCTTCACCGATAAAACGTCGAAAATCACGTCAAATTATGGTTGGTAATGTCCCGGTAGGCGGTGATGCGCCGATTGCCGTTCAAAGCATGACCAATACCGAAACAACAGATGTTGCTGCCACTGTTGATCAGATCCAGAGATTACAGAAAGTGGGTGCTGATCTGGTTCGGGTCTCTATCCCTTCAATGGATGCGGCAGAGGCTTTTGGTGCGATTCGTAAGTTGGTGGATATCCCTTTAATTGCCGATATTCATTTCGATTATAAAATTGCGCTGCGGGTGGCTGAGCTGGGTGTTGATTGCCTGCGTATTAATCCGGGCAATATTGGTCGCGAAGATCGGGTGCGGGCTGTTGTCGACAAGGCACGAGATTTTGGTATTCCAATCCGCATTGGTGTCAATGCCGGTTCATTGGAAAAAGAATTACAAAAAAAATATGGTGAACCAACGCCTGAAGCTTTAGTCGAGTCGGCCTTACGCCATATTGATATTCTGGATCGCCTTAATTTCCCGGATTTTAAAGTTAGTTTGAAAGCATCTGATGTGTTCATGACAGTGCATGCCTATCGTCAACTGGCTGACCAGATTGAGCAGCCTTTGCATCTGGGTATCACCGAAGCAGGAAGTCTGCGCAGTGGAGCAGTCAAATCAGCGATAGGTCTAGGTATGCTACTTGCGGAAGGCATTGGCGATACCATTCGAGTTTCATTGGCCGCTGATCCTGTCGAAGAAATTCGCGTCGGTTTTGATATTTTAAAAAGCCTGCGCATTCGCAGCAAAGGAATTAACCTTATTGCCTGCCCATCCTGTTCCAGACAGGAATTTGATGTGATTTCAACAGTCAACGCTCTGGAAGCCAGACTGGAAGATATTATTGAACCGATGGATGTGGCTGTTATCGGTTGTGTGGTAAATGGCCCGGGTGAAGCTAAAGAAGCGGCAATTGGCCTGACTGGCGGTTCACCCAATCTGTTATATCGTGATGGTAAACCGCATCATAAATTAGATAATGAATCATTGGTTGATCAGCTGGAAAAAGAAATTCGTCAACGGATTTCGCTGCGAAGTGAACAACCCGAAAAAGTAATTCCGATAAAGGACATAAGCTAAAGGTGGCAGAGATTATCCGTTCTGTCCGGGGAATGAATGACATTCTTCCGGAAATGACGCCGTACTGGCAAGTAGTGGAAACCAGCCTGAAACAGGTTCTCGATAGCTACGGTTATCAGGAAATACGGTTACCCATTCTGGAAAAAACCGAATTATTCAAGCGGTCTATCGGCGAAGTCACGGACATCGTTGAGAAAGAAATGTACACCTTTGATGATCGTAATGGTGATAGCCTCACTCTGCGTCCAGAGGGCACCGCTGGATGCGTCAGGGCGGCCATGGAACATGGTATGTTCAATCAGCAACAACGACTCTGGTATATGGGGCCCATGTTTCGCCATGAACGTCCTCAAAAAGGCCGCTATCGCCAATTCCATCAGTTAGGTGTCGAAGCCTATGGCTTCAGTGGACCCGATATCGATGCAGAGATGATCCTGCTAACGGCCAGGTTATGGAAAAAGCTCGGATTAAAAGATATTACCCTGCAGATAAACTCGCTGGGCAGTACAGAAGCTCGTATTAAATATCGTCAAAAGCTGGTTGAATATTATCAAGCTAATCATGAGCAACTTGATGAGGACAGTCAACGGCGTTTATTGAGCAATCCTTTACGCATTCTGGACAGTAAAAATCCTGAAATGCAGATGCTTAACCAGGCTGCACCTAAGTTGATAGATTATCTTGATGCAGAGTCAGCTGAACACTTTGAGCAATTATGCGCTACCTTAACGGAAGCCGGAATTGCTTTTGAAGTTAACCCCCGACTGGTCCGTGGACTAGATTATTACGGCAAAACAGTTTTCGAATGGGTAACCGATCAACTGGGTGCCCAGGGAACAGTATGTGCGGGCGGGCGCTATGACGGACTGATAGATCAACTTGGCGGTAAGGCTTCCACTGCGATAGGTTTTGCCATCGGGCTTGAACGTTTGATTTCACTACTGGAAGCGGGTGGAGTACTGCCTGAAATATCCGGGCCTGACGTCTATCTGGTTGCAGTAGGGGATGTCGCCGCCGCACAATCATTATTATTAGCAGAGAGTCTGAGAGACCAACTTCCTCAACTTCGCTTGATTAGCCACTGTGGTGGTGGTAGTTTTAAAAGCCAATTTAAGCGGGCTGATCGCAGCGGAGCGCGCTGGACCTTAATTTTGGGGGAAGAGGAAATGGCGCAGCAAACCATTGGTGTGAAAACCATGGCCACAGGCGAGCAACAGACGTTAGCCTGGTCTGAACTAGCGAATTTTCTTTCTGCTTCGGCATTCAACTAACAGTTAACAAAAATAAGTAGAAATATGACGCCACTAAATATCGCCGAATGGCAATCACTTGATAGACACTATTCCGATATCAAATATCTGTCGATGCGTGAACAATTCGCACTGGATTCAGGACGTTTTGAACGTTTCTCAATTCGCTCTGGGGATTTACTGCTCGACTATTCAAAGAACCGCATTACTCAGGAAACCATCGATAAGCTAATTGCGCTGGCAGATGCGGTTAATATTCAGGAATGGATAGAACGAATGTTTTCGGGTGATCAGATTAATCACACCGAAGGTCGTGCTGTTTTACATACGGCATTGCGCAATCGATCTAATACACCGGTTATGGTGGATGGTCAGGATGTCATGCCGCAGGTCAATGCAGTATTGGACAAAATGGCCGCTTTCTGCGAACAGGTGCATTCTGGTAAATGGTTAGGATTCAGCGGTAAAAAAATTACGGATATCGTTAATATCGGTATTGGTGGATCTGACCTCGGCCCAGCCATGATTTGCGATGCGCTTGAGCCTTATGGTATTGATGGCATTCAGGCCCATTTTGTTTCCAATGTTGATGGTACTGATCTCAGCACAACACTGGAAAAACTGAATCCTGAAACTACACTTTTTGTTGTGGCCTCGAAAACCTTCACGACTCAGGAAACCATAACTAACGCTCAATCAGCACGGAACTGGTTTCTGAAGGCAGCAACTCAGGCTGATGTGGCAAAACATTTTGTTGCCGTATCCACCAATGCTAAGGAAGTTGCCAAGTTCGGTATTGATACTGCCAATATGTTCGAAATATGGGACTGGGTGGGTGGTCGATACTCTTTATGGAGTGCTATTGGTCTACCGATTGCATTGTATGTTGGCATGGGG
>NZ_DFTU01000066.1:21054-28229 GCF_002379485.1 Methylophaga sp. UBA4204
CATTGTATGTTGGCATGGATAATTTCCTACGATTGCTGGATGGTGGACATGAAATGGATAAGCATTTCCGTACCAAGCCATTGGCAGAAAATATTCCGCTGATTATGGGAATGCTGGGGATCTGGTATATCAATTTCTTTAACGCCCAGACCCATGCAATCGTTCCCTATGATCACTCACTGGCGCGTTTTCCGAGTCACATGCAACAGTTGGATATGGAAAGCAACGGTAAGTTTATTAACCGTCAGGGCCCGCGCATAAGTTATAAAACGGGACCGGTTATCTGGGGCACACCTGGCACCAATGGCCAACATGCTTACTTTCAACTGATTCATCAGGGTACACAGTTAATTCCGGTGGATTTTGTGTTACCGGTCAACAGTCATTATCCTGAATGTGATCATCAATCCATTTTATTGGCCAATGGTTTGGCTCAATCAGAAGCATTGATGAAAGGTAAAACGGCTGAGGAAGTCAGAGAAGAGTTGGTCAAGGAAGGCTATGAAGGCAAAGCCCTGGATGCATTATTGCCGCATAAAGTCTTCCCGGGTAATCGTCCGAGTAATGTATTGTTATTTCCTAAATTAACGCCGGAAATGTTGGGACAGCTGGTCGCTCTCTATGAGCACAAAGTATTTGTTCAGGGGGTTATCTGGAATATCAATTCGTTTGACCAATGGGGTGTAGAGCTTGGTAAACAGCTTGCAAAAGCTATTTTGCCGGATTTGCAGAGTAATGCCGAAATCTCAGTACATGATAGTTCTACTACCGAGCTTATCAGACTGATCCGTACCTTGAGACAATAAATAAATCAAAGCGGCTCGTACCTTACGAGCCGCTTCATCATCAAGAGTTAGTGCTTTTTACGAATAATCAATCCGGCCAATGGTGGTAAGTTCAATACAATTGAGTAAGGTCTGTCGGACCAGCTTATTGAATCGCTCTGAATTACCTGACTAACAGAATAATTACTGCCACTGTAGTACTCCGAGTCAGAATTGATGACAACCTCATATTCGCCTGCTTCAGGCACACCAATGCGATAATTATCTCTCACGACAGGTGTGAAATTGAACACTGCCACAGCGATGGAATCCTGTCCCTGTCGCAGGTAGCTTAGTACGGACTGTTCCCGATCATTGCAATCAATCCATTCGAACCCATGTGCATCAAAGTCATGATAATGAAGCGCCGGGCTCTCTCGGTAGACTTTATTTAAATCAGTGACCAGCTGTAATAGGCCCTGATGTTTTGGGTAATCCAGTAAATACCATTCCAGTGCTTTTTCACTATTCCACTCACTGCCCTGACCAAATTCTGATCCCATAAATAATAATTTTTTGCCGGGATAGCTGTACATAAAGGTATAAAGTAACCGCAGATTAGCAAACTGCTGCCACTCATCTCCGGGCATTTTGTAGCGCATCGAACCTTTACCATGTACAACTTCATCATGTGAAAAAGGCAATACAAAATTTTCGGTAAATGCATACAGCAAACCAAAGGTAAGCTGATCATGATGATAGCGACGATGAATGGGATCCTGTTTCATATACTCAAGGATGTCGTGCATCCAGCCCATATTCCACTTCATCGAGAAACCCAGTCCGCCCATATCTGCTGGTCGAGAAACCATTGGATAGGAGGTGGATTCTTCCGCGGCGATAATACAACCAGGGTGAGACTGATGCAGTATGGTATTAACTTCTTTGAGAAAACTGATGACCTCAAGATTCTCACGGCCACCATGAATATTTGGTAACCATTGACCTTCCTGACGTGAATAATCGAGATAAAGCATCGACGCGACTGCATCGACGCGTAATCCATCTATGTGGCATTCTTCCAGCCAGAAAAATGCACTGGATAACAGGAAGTTACGAACCTCGTTGCGGCCGTAATTAAAGATTAAAGTACCCCAGTCCTGGTGTTCTCCACGACGGGGATCTTCATGTTCATAGAGCGCGGTACCATCAAACTTGGCAAGGCCGAAGCTGTCTTTGGGAAAATGTCCAGGCACCCAATCCAGTAACACACCAATATTATTTTGATGACATTGGTCGACAAAATATCGAAAATCATCCGGTGAGCCGAACCTGCTGGTTGCAGCATAATAACCTGTGGTTTGATAACCCCAGGAAATATCCAGAGGGTGTTCGGTGATCGGTAAAAGCTCAATATGAGTGAAGCCCATTTTACGGACGTATGGCACCAGTTTGTCAGCAAGTTCGCGGTAACTGCAGAAGCTGCCATCACTGCGCTTTTGCCAGGAACCGAGATGGACTTCATAAACGCTATGTGGCGCATGGAGCCATTTTGTATGCTCTCTGTTGGACATCCATTCTTTGTCCTGCCATTGATAGTTGCTGTCAAAAATCACTGATGCAGTACCGGGACGAAGTTCTGCCTGCTGGCAATACGGATCCATTTTCAGATGCAGACTGCCATCATGATAGTTACGTATTTCAAATTTGTAGAGTTCACCAATTTCCAGACCTGGAATGAATAATTCCCATACACCAGTACTGCCTCTGGAACGCATGGGATGACAGCGTCCATCCCAACGGTTGAATGTGCCGACAACGCTGACACGTTGGGCATTGGGTGCCCAGGTGGCAAACATCACACCTTGTACACCGTTTACTGTGCGCTTGTGAGATCCCAGAATTCGGTAGGCATGCCAGTGTTTACCCTCCGCAAACAAATACAGATCGTAATCCGAAATTTGCGGTGGGAAGCAGTACGGATCGTAATGACTCTGAATTTGATTTTGTGAAGTGGTACGATGAATCTGGTATGGCGTTTCTAAATCATCAGAACGGCCTGTCCACTCAAAAATATCTGTACCCTCAACCCGCTTCATAGGCAGATTGTTTCCTACCGTGGCGGATTCGGTATGAGGTAAGAAAGCCCTGACATACACGCCGCTTTTGGTCGGATGACGACCCAAAACTGCAAAAGGATCATGATGTCTGGCTTCTATGATTTTAAGTTGGTCATCTGTCAAATTTTGTTCAAAAACCATAGATATACTGTCCCGTAAATTTTTCTATTGCTGTCCACCTTAACGATGTGGCACGCTTAAAGCCATTACAACATATTTCACTGCATAGCTGGCTGGAGATTTGAATATGCCCAAAAATAATAGCACGCGTTTTGTCAGTCGACTGACCAGAGATACTCTGGCGTTGATTCTAGCAGGCGGGCGTGGTTCACGTTTGAAACAACTGACTGGTTGGCGTGCAAAACCCGCTGTACCCTTTGGTGGAAAATTCAGGATTATAGATTTCCCTCTATCAAACTGCGTCAATTCGGGGATCCGCAGAGTAGGGGTGTTAACACAGTATAAAGCGCATTCATTGATACGACATATCCAACAGGGCTGGGGCTTTATGCGTGGTGCTTTGGGAGAGTTTGTCGAGTTGTTGCCAGCCTCACAGCGTACCGAGCAGGGTTGGTATACCGGCACCGCCGATGCGGTATATCAGAATATCGACATTCTACGCAATCATGGCCCTGAGTATGTATTGATCCTGGCAGGCGATCATATTTACAAAATGGATTATGGTGATATGTTGGCTGAACATGTTGCGCAAAATGCCGATATGACTATTGGTTGTATCGAGGTACCATTGGACCAGGCCAGAGCTTTTGGGGTCATGTCGGTTGATTTGAATCACCGTATTATCGCTTTTAATGAAAAACCTGCAAATCCAACGCCGATTCCGGGGCATGATGATGTTGCATTGGCTTCAATGGGGATTTATATTTTCAATGCTGGTTTCTTGTATGAGCAGTTGATAAAGGATGCTGACAATTCAAGATCCAGTCATGACTTTGGTCATGACATTATCCCGTCCTTAATTGAGAAATATAAAGTTGTCGCTTTTCCTTACAAAGATGTGCAGGGCAATGATCCAGGATACTGGCGTGATGTGGGAACAATAGATGCTTTCTGGTCGGCGAATCTTGAATTAATTGGTGTTACACCAGAACTGAATCTTTACGACGAAGAGTGGCCAATCTGGACGCATCAGGCCCAATTGCCGCCTGCCAAGTTTGTTTTTGATGATGACGATCGGCGGGGTATGGCTGTTGATTCAATGGTCTCAGGGGGGTGCATTATTTCCGGATCCGTTGTGAGGCACTCGGTTCTGTTTTCCAATGTTGAAGTCCATAGTTTCAGTCTGATAGAAGATAGTGTGGTATTACCGGATGTCTCTGTGGGCAGGCACTGTCGCCTGAAGAAAGTTGTGCTTGATAAAGGCTGTATCGTCCCTGAAGGAACGGTTATTGGCGAAGATCCTGAACTTGATGCTCAACGTTTTGAAGTTTCACCCAATGGTGTTGTATTAGTCACACCTGAAATGCTGGGGCAAAATTACCGTTATGTCCGATAAATTAAAAGTCGTTTTATGCTGGCACATGCACCAGCCGCAATATAGTGAACCGATGGGCGGAAGCTATCAGCTCCCTTGGACCTATCTGCATGCAATAAAAGATTATGTAGATATGGCCTGGCATCTCGAACAAATCCCTGAGGCTCGGGCGGTGGTTAATTTCGCACCTACCTTACTGGAACAGATTGATGATTATGATCAGCAACTGAAAGGCCGCTTTAAAGGAACAGGATGTCTGAAAGATCCTTTGTTAATTGCGCTGGATTCACCGGTGCAACCAGTTCATATTGAAGAGCGCCAAACAATACTAAATGCTTGTCTGCGCGCCAATGATGAGAAGCTTATAGCGCCGTTTCCAATATTTGCAAAACTTGCTGAAATGGCACGCTGGGTCTTGGAAGAGAAGCAGCGTCTGGCCTACCTAAATGATCAATTCCTGGTGGATATGCTGGTTTGGTACCATCTGGTGTGGATGGGCGAGTCAGTGAGGCGCAACGATATTCGTATTCAGGCCTTAATGAAAAAAGGCCAGCAATTTAATTTTCATGATCGCCGGCAATTAATGATCGTTATTGGTGAGTTGCTGAGTGATGTTATTCCACGTTATCGACGACTCGCAGAGGCCAAAAAAGTTGAGTTATCGGTAACGCCTTACGCTCATCCGATAGTGCCATTATTACTGGATATTAATAGCACGCTGGAAGCGATGCCGGATGCCCTGTTGCCACAAATTCGGCAGTATCCTGGTGGAGATGTCCGCACCGATTGGCATATGGAAAAAGGTCTGGAAGTATTTGAGTCATTTTTTGGTTTCCGTCCCAAAGGCTGCTGGCCATCTGAAGGTGCAGTTTCAAAGCCAACTATTGAGTCGATAGCCAAACATGGCTTTAGTTGGACTGCCAGTGGTGAAAATGTCTTACGAAACAGTCTGCAGAAAAGTGCTTTGCCTGACAGTAGCATTCATAAGCCTTATCAACTAGAAGCGGTAGGTCCTGCATGCTTTTTCCGAGATGATGGTTTATCCGATTTAATTGGTTTTACCTATACCAAATGGAGTGCTGAAGATGCTGTTAACGACTTTATTCATCATCTGACTAATATTAAAGCTACGACAGAGGGTGATGCCGATAGAGTTGTTTCAGTCATTCTGGATGGAGAAAATGCCTGGGAACATTATTCCTATAATGGGTTTTATTTTTTGCAAAGCCTGTATAAACAGCTTTCCAGACATCCGGATATAGAATTGACCACTTTCTCAGATTGTCTGGAGAATGGCGTTAAACCCGCATTATTACCTGAAATGGTAGCTGGTAGCTGGGTTTACGGTACTTTCTCCACCTGGATTGGTGATGTTGATAAAAATCGGGCATGGGATCTGCTGAGTCAGGCTAAACAGGTTTATGACGAAAAAATTGCTGCTGCAGAGATTGATGAAGATCTGCTACAGGCAATTGATAAACAGCTGGCTATTTGTGAGGGATCGGATTGGTTTTGGTGGTTTGGCGATTACAACGCAGCAGACAGTGTCAGTGATTTTGAACGACTGTTCCGTTTGCATTTATCAAACCTTTATCAAATGTTGGGAGAAGAAGTGCCTCAAATATTGTCAGAGGTTGTGTCATTAGGAGGAGGAGAAGCCGAGCAGGGTGGCACAATGCGTCGTGGCGGCTAATTAATGAAACAGGCTCATATCTTTGATAATCGTCGGACCGGTGTATTGCTGCATATCACCAGTTTACCCAGTAGAAACTTAGGGGCAGATGCCTACCGTTTTGTGGATTTTTTGCACCAATCAGGGGTAACAGTCTGGCAGATGCTGCCATTAGGACCTACCCATGATGATGGTTCGCCTTATCAATGTTTATCGGCTCATGCTGGCAATAACAAGCTGTTATGTGAAGCTTATATTAAAGCTCAACCCTGGGTGCACACCGAAGATCTGGCGGGTAAAAAAATCTACACAATCGTGGCAAATGCTTACAAGCAATTCTACGAAAATGCTAATGAGGCTGACTGGGCTGCCTTTGATAGTTTTTGTCAGCGACAGGCATTTTGGTTGGAAGATTATATTCTGTATCGTGAAATACGTAATCTGAATCATGCGCTACCATGGTTTGACTGGCCAGTTGAGTTTCGTGACAGAGACCCGGCCACGCTGAAAGACTTGGCTGAGCAACGTGCAGAATCCCTGAATATTCGCCGATTTGAACAGTTTCTGTTTTTCCAGCAATGGAACAATTTAAAAACCTATGCCAATCAGAAGAACGTCAAATTGTTTGGTGATATGCCAATTTTCGTTGCCCATGACAGTGCAGATGTATGGGCAGCACCTGAATTGTTTACCCTCGATGAGACAGGGCAGGCCACAAAGGTAACCGGTGTTCCGCCTGATTATTTTTCTGCAACGGGACAACGTTGGGGTAACCCGCTTTATGAATGGCAGGCGCACATTGACGAAGATTTTGATTGGTGGGTAAAACGTTTGTCGACTCAGCTCGAGCTGTTTGATTTAATCCGTATAGATCATTTCAGGGGGTTTGAGTCATGTTGGGAGATTCCGGCCAGTTGCGAAACGGCAATGGAAGGTGAGTGGGGTAAAGCCCCAGGTGAAGCGTTATTTAATAAATTGGTAGCAAACTTTGGTGAGCTTCCTCTTGTTGCCGAAGATCTGGGAATAATCACTGAAGAAGTAACTGCGTTACGGGAACAATTTGCCATGCCTGGCATGAAGATTCTGCAATTTGCCTTTGGTGGTGATGCTGACAATCCTTATCT
>NZ_DFTU01000066.1:28327-29491 GCF_002379485.1 Methylophaga sp. UBA4204
GATGCTGACAATCCTTATCTTCCACATCAACACTGCAGGGATAGTATTACTTATACCGGCACTCACGATAACAACACCAGTCTTGGCTGGTATCATGAGCTTGATGATGCAACCCGGCATCATATGCATCAATATATCGGACCCAGCGATGAAGCAATGCCCTGGTTACTTATCCGGGTAGCATTAAAATCAGTCTCTCAACTTGCCGTTATTCCTATGCAGGATTTACTTGAGTTAGGTGGTGAACATCGAATGAATGTTCCCGGTACCATGGAAGATAACTGGATGTGGCAGTTTGAGTGGAATATGCTCTCTGAATATTGCTCAGGTAATTTAAGTGCCTTAAACAAAATATATGGACGTATCATTGATGAATAATATAGAAGATTATTTTTTTAGTGAGTCTCATATTTGGCTGGAAGAGCAAGGTGATGGAATTTTTACACTTGGTATCACTGAACATGCTCAGAATAGCCTTGGAGATATTGTATTTGTGGAGTTGCCTGCTGAAGGGCAACAGTTTGCAGCGGGTGAAGAGTGTGCAGTCATTGAATCGGTAAAATCAGCCTCGGATGTGATTATGCCGATTAGTGGTGAAGTCATTGCAATAAATCAGCAACTGGTCGAAATGCCTGAACTGATTAATCAGGAACCTTTTAACAATGGATGGATTGTGCGGTTTCGCTCTGAGGTTCCGTATGAAGAAATAGCTGCAGAATTAATGTCTTCCGCGGACTACGAGGCTTTTCTGGACCAATAGATGGCACCTAATATACTGGGTTGCCGAGCACCTGTTAAATGGCGCAAATCAAGTGCGTTATGTTGCAAAGTCTGTTCAGCAAACCATGCAAAGGCGGCGGACTCGACCCATTGTGGATCTAAACCGATTTCAGCTGTAGTGCCGACAATAATTGGCGCTAAATCCTTCCTTAGTTGCTTAACTAAAGCAGTATTTTTTGCCCCACCACCACAGATATAAAGTTTGTCTGTTTGAGCTGCGTATTGATGAATAGCATCTGCAATTGTCGATGCGGTTAATGCCAAGAGTGTGGCTTGAATATCCTGTGGTGGTAGATCTGCGCAATTAGCAGCAATTATCTTCTGCATTAACCAGTTTTGGTTAAATAATTCACAACCTGTGCTTTTAGGGATTTCCCGTTTGAA
>NZ_DFTU01000066.1:29523-35135 GCF_002379485.1 Methylophaga sp. UBA4204
TCCCGTTTGAAATAGGGATCAGACTTTAAAGTTAATAACAGGGATTGATTAACCTCCCCACCTTCAGCCCATAGCCCGTCATTATCAAAAGCCTGATGTTTATGCTTTTGTATCCAGGAATCCATCAGAGTGTTACCTGGCCCGGTATCAAATCCTTGAAGTGAACTATGTGGGGCTTTGGTTAAGATGGTGATATTACTAATGCCACCAATATTGACGATGACCCTGTTTTCACTATCAGAACGAAACATAGCAGCGTGGAAGGCTGGAACTAATGGTGCTCCCTGACCTCCATTTACCATATCACGCTGACGGAAATCACATACTGTGGTTATACCGGTTTTTTCCGCAATAACATTACCATTGCCGATTTGCATGCTAAAGGGATAAATTGAGTCAGGAGAGTGAAAAACTGTCTGGCCATGACAACCAATACCATCAACTTGATGGGGTGACACATCAGCAGATTCCAGCAGATTAAAGATCGCATCTGCATAGGCATGGCCAAGCTGGATGTCGAGCTCGCCCAACTGGGATAGCTGACATTGTTGAGAGCGGATTAATGTTCTTAAAGCAGTTTGCAGATCTTTCGAAAAATCCGCACTAAGAAAACCAATTAATTTCGGTTGGTCGGTCGGTGATGTCTCGATTAATGCAACATCAATTGCATCAAGACTAGTGCCTGACATTACACCGACATAAAGTCCCATTATTGATATGGCTAGTCTTGACGAAATGCCAATGTTGGAACTTGCAGATTATCCAAGCTGGCAAGCAATGGTAGTGACAGCGTTTTGAACTCTGCCAGATATTGACCAGGAATCGGTTCAGCTTTAGGTAAAGTGACGGTTAATGGATTTTTATGCACGCCGTCGATTCGGAATTCGTAATGCAAATGTGGCCCGGTTGCTAGTCCACTGCTACCAATATATCCAATGACTTCACCTTGTCTTACCCGTTGGCCAGCGCGAATACCACTCTTATATTTAGACATATGGGCAAATAGCGTGGTGTATCGTCCACCATGTGACAGGATAACTGTACGACCATAACCGCCCTTATTACCAACGAATGCTACTTTGCCATCGCCAGTTGCCAGAATAGGCGTTCCAGTTGCAGCAGCGTAGTCAACGCCACGGTGGGGACGGTTTGTTTTTAATACAGGGTGCTTACGATTTGGATTAAAGCCTGAACTTATACGTGAAATAGGAACAGGGGTACGTGTAAACGCTTTACGCATGCTGTCGCCGTCTGGGGTGTAAAAACGACTTTCACCATTGCTGTCAGTGAATCGAATAGCTCGGAAGGTTTTGCCGCGATTGGTAAATTCTGCTGCCAGGATTTCACCATCAGCAATCTTCTCTCCATCCAGGAAGTTTTCATTATAAATAACTTTAAAACTGTCACCCTGACGTAAGTCCAATGCAAAATCGATATCCCAACCGAAAATGTGCGCCATTTGCATAATCAATT
Source organism: Methylophaga sp. UBA4204 (assembly GCF_002379485.1). NCBI lineage: Bacteria > Pseudomonadati > Pseudomonadota > Gammaproteobacteria > Thiotrichales > Piscirickettsiaceae > Methylophaga > Methylophaga sp. UBA4204. The sequence continues at coordinate 30,997 of NZ_DFTU01000066.1, forward strand.
TATCTGACATGCCGGCTTTTTGGGCATCTAAAAAGAGTGAGCTTTGAATTTCACCCGCAACCAGTTGGCGGTGCTTATCGAGTTCTCGTTCAATGAGATCTGTTTCAAAGCCTTTTTCAGTTGACGTTAAGGTCAATGTTTTCATTGGAGTTAATTGTAATTGCAGCTGTTTCAGTTCCAGCTTCTGCTCATTATCCGTCACTGTTCCAAAACGAAGCACTTGACCGGGTCTGAGATTGAGAAGGGCTTTTGCATCTTCACCAGCCGTCTGGGCAACAACATAAACATCACGCGCAGTTAAACCTGCACGGGGAAAAATCAAGGAAAGGTTATCGCCTGATTTTACTTCAATTTCTTGCCAACTCAGTTCGTCTGAAGCGGTTTCACTGTCAGCTGGAGAATCTGATAAGGCATCATTTAAGATAGTAATATCTGATGCATTTTCAGGCGCTGCTTTCGGTTGATTCAGATGCAGCCGTTCAATTTCAGCAGATTCACTCAAAGCAGCATTCGTGGTTACAGGTTGATCTTCTTCAATGGTAACAATATCAGCTGTGGGTGTAGGTTCCGAAGAGGGCTGAGAGGGTAAATTAATAGCTGTTTCTAATTCTGAGGTCGTGGCTTCAGTATTTTCAGGCATGTTCGGCAGCTGTACTGGCTGAGTTTGACTTGTCGTGGCGCTTGGTTCGCTTGTAGCAAGTACAATCCCGGTTATGAATATACCGGTTAATGCCAGTAACGACAAAATAGTGATATGTCGGTTTTTATGGGGAGACAGCGATTCAGATTTAAATAACTTTGATTGCTGTGATGAGCTCAGAAGTCTGTTACGTTTCTTCATGGGCATTCCCTGTTTATAGTAAATTCGTGCAATTCTCTCAGCATTTACAAAGAATTGAAACCCCTTCAGGGCAAGATCTTGTGTTATATTGCCCGCCAATTTTTAATGTGCGGAGAACGATGATGACAACTGTACAAGAAACCTTGGCAGAAATCCGTCGTGGAGCAGAAGAAATTCTGGTTGAAAAAGAACTGATAGAAAAGCTGGAAAGTGGTAAGCCACTGCGTATTAAAGCTGGTTTTGACCCTACTGCGCCGGACTTGCATCTTGGACATACGGTACTCCTTAATAAGTTGCGTATGTTTCAGGAATTGGGACACGAGATTCTATTTTTGATTGGCGATTTTACTGGGATGATTGGCGATCCAACCGGTAAAAATGTGACGCGCCAGCCATTAACGCCTGAGCAGGTCAAATGCAATGCGGAAACTTACCAACAACAAGTATTCAAAATTCTGGATCCAGCACGCACTCAAGTCGTTTTCAATTCGCATTGGATGAACGAGTTATCTTCTGCCGATATGATTCGGTTAGCTTCTCACCATACTGTTGCCCGTATGCTGGAGCGTGATGATTTCCATAAACGTTACACAACAGGCCAGTCTATTGCTATTCATGAGTTTTTATATCCTTTAATTCAAGGATATGACTCTGTTGTGCTTGATGCTGACGTAGAGCTTGGTGGAACAGATCAGAAATTTAACTTGTTGATGGGACGAGAATTACAAAAGGCTTATGGAAAATCACCACAATGTGTTTTGACGATGCCACTTCTGGTTGGGCTGGATGGTGTGCAGAAAATGTCCAAATCGCTGGGTAACTATATTGGTATTGATGAAAGTCCGAAGGATATCTTTGGCAAACTCATGTCAATTTCTGATGAACTGATGTGGCGTTATATTGAATTGCTCAGTTTTAAGTCATTGGATGAAATTGCTGATTGGAAGCAATCAACAGCAGAGGGTAGGAATCCGGTTGAGATTAAAAAGTTATTTGCTGAGGAAATTGTTTCTCGCTTTCATGGCGAAGATGCTGGACCACAAGCTCGTCAGGATTTTGAAAATCAATTCAAAAAGGGTGAAATCCCAGATGATATCACTGAGGTAACTTTGGCTGTTGGAGCTGAAGGCATGCCAATAGCTAATGTTCTTAAACAGGCCGGGCTGACAAGTAGCACCTCAGATGCAATGCGTATGATTCAGCAGGGTGCTGTCAAAATCGACGGCGAAAAAGTAGAGGATAAATCCTTATTAATTAAGATGGGTGTCGAAGGTGTTTTTCAAGTAGGCAAGCGTAAATTTGCCCGTATCTCTACCACTTGATTCTTTGTAAAAATATTATTTATTAGCTAGGTATGAATCTGCTGTCACATCAGATGTCGACCACATCGCTTACAATTTTTTGCGCTTGAATCGTTTTCAAGAGTTGTCAGAAATATAATAACTGCAGCTTTACCAAAGCCATAACTGGTTATTAATAGACTTGAATATAAATAGACATTAAAAGCTGTGAACCAGACTCCTGCGGGAGTATAAGTTTCTGATAGCGGATCCAATTCAGGAAACATTGCATACAATAAAAAAAGACTGGAATTGGTAAACGCCCCCGTTACCATCGCCCAGCGAACATGCCATGGCAATCCAATCCTTGCAGCATAAAATCCCAGAATCAAAGCACTCATTAGTAAAAAGTCGATATGTGCCTGCAACACACGCATAGGTTTACCAGGAAATAAAGTCTCCAGAAAACCAATCTGGTTATAGATACCAACGAGTGACCAAGCCAGTAATAAAGCCATCAGTATCCACAAGCAGGCACCTCTTATCAGCACCACATTACCAGCGTGGTTATCATTCTGTTTCATGCTCTCTCCTGTTATTATTCTGAAATACAGCAGCAGTATGCCGAGCTTAAGATGAGTATTCTTTACTCTAACGGCAGAAATCTTTGTACATTTGGGTGATGAGTTATGACAAACGCACTGATTGCTCCTCCAGGCCAGATAGCTGATGGTCCTGATTCGCTTGTTCGTCTTGATGGGCAGCGTTTCTGCACTGAGCAACAACCCAGCGCTCAGCGGGTAGAGTGGCTTAAGGAAGTCATTGGTCGGGAATATGCCAACGTCGATATTACGCCGCCTCAGGAAATGGTGCTGTTCAATGATATGTTGATTTATCCCTGGCAAGAAGGTGTACGGCTGTCACCCATTCAATCTAATGCAATTACATTAGAGCGATTACCTCAAGAGCCTTCCCTTTCAAGTCAGGATTGCTATTTCATGGTCCTGCTTACCTCCGGGAAGTACAAGTTGGAACAGGGTGGCAGAGAAGTTTTTCTCAAACCAGGTGAAATGACGATTTATGACGCGACTGAGCCGCACAGAATTACTATTCCAGAAGCTTTTTCCAAGATATTAATTTCTATCCCCCGCAAGATTCTGGATCAACGGCTAAATAATATTGGAAGAATTACAGCTACCCGGATTCCTTCGGGTGAGGGCATTGGTTCTGTCACCAGTAGTTTTATTCAATCTACCGTTAAACAACTGGAACAATTTTCCAGATCACAGTTTCAATTATTATCGCAGCCAGTGGTCGATATGTTGACCTTGTCATTAGGGCAGGTTATTGAAAATAAGCTGACAACAACCAGCCACCGTCAGATTATGTTGATACGTATCAAACAATATATAAAGAGTGCAATGAGCGACCCAGAACTCACAGCAACAAAAATTGCTGATGCGACAGGCTTATCGAAACGTTATCTTAATAACCTATTCAACGAAGAAAATACTTCGCTGATGCGCTTCCTGACTGAAGAGAGATTGGAGCTATGTCGGCATTGTCTGGCAAACGTTTTTTATTCCCGTCTTTCTATCACCCAGATTGCTATGCGATACGGTTTTAACAATATGTCGCATTTCAGTCGAGTTTTTAAAAAATATTACGGTTGTTCGCCTAGGGCATATCGTCAATTATTTACCAATTCCTAGATTCGCCTCGTATCAAAGTAAGTATAAAGTATCTCTCTCTTGGCGCACGTGGAGTGCTATGACCCAAAAAACGACTGGATTGAGAGTGGCAAATGAGTAAATTGTAATTATTTAATCAGTATTTTTCTTATCAATTCATAAGACTAGCGTAACCCTAAAACAATCAAGAAAAACTTCCTGTTGACGTATTCAATTCAACCTGTAGAATGCGCCGTTCTGTTTCGACAGGCGGCCCTCAACGCTGATAAATAAACGTTCTGAGGGTTGACAGACTGAGCGAGGTCTGTATAATTCTCGCTTCTTTGC
>NZ_DFTU01000076.1:0-576 GCF_002379485.1 Methylophaga sp. UBA4204
CTGGAATCTGGTCTTCATGCAGTTTGACCGCTCTGCAGATGGCACGCTAACCCCACTGCCAAAACCTTCAGTTGATACTGGCATGGGCCTTGAACGTCTGGCAGCGGTGTTGCAGCACAAACATAATAATTACGACATCGATTTGTTTCAGAATCTGATTAAAGCGATTCAAAAACTGTCGGGCACTACCGATTCCAGCAATACTTCCCTGCGTGTTATCGCTGACCATATCCGCTCATGTGCCTTTATGATCACCGACGGCGTTCAACCTTCAAATGAAGGGCGTGGTTATGTACTGCGTCGTATTATCCGCCGCGCCATTCGTCATGGGCACAAACTGGGGTTAAAAGAAGCCTTTTTCTACAAACTGGTCCAACCCTTAGTCGATGAAATGGGCGAAGCATTTCCAGAACTTACTAAGGCACAGCCAGTTGTCGAACAGGCTTTGCAAATTGAAGAAGAACGGTTTGCCGATACGCTGGATAACGGTCTGAAAATTCTGGACCATGCTATTGAAGAAATGGGCGATAAAGAAATTCCCGGTGAGACCATTTTCCTGTTGTACGACACCTATGG
>NZ_DFTU01000076.1:687-8469 GCF_002379485.1 Methylophaga sp. UBA4204
CTAACGGCCGATATTGCCCGCGAACGTGGTTTGACGATTGATGTTGCAGGTTTTGAACGTCATATGGAAGCACAACGCAATCGTGCCCGCAGCGCCAGTCAGTTTGGTGGTGGTTTGTCCGAAACGCTGATTATTGATGGTGAAACTGTTTTCTGTGGTTACGATCATATGCGTAATGAAGGCGTGATCACTGCCCTGCTGGTTGATGGCGAAAATGTCGACAAACTGCATGCCGGTCAGCAAGGCATTATCGTTCTGGATCACACTCCGTTTTATGCTGAATCCGGTGGTCAGGTCGGTGATCAGGGTGAAATTAATACGGCGGGTGCACACTTTATTGTCAAAGACACTCGCAAACAGGGTAAAGCCTTTACCCATATTGGCGAATGTAAAGACGGTACCTTTGAAGTAGGCCAACAGGTCATTGCACATGTCGATGAATATAATCGGCAGGCAACGGCACTGAATCACTCTGCGACACATCTGTTACATGCTGCATTGCGAAATGTGCTTGGTGAACATGTGACACAAAAAGGCTCATTAGTTGATTCACAACGTTTGCGGTTCGACTTTTCGCATTTTGAACCGGTGACCGCTGAACAACTTCGTGAAATTGAACGAATGGTTAATCAGCACATCCGTGTGAACCATGCTGTTGAAACCCGCCTGATGCCAATTGAAAAAGCGCGTCAAAGCGGTGCCATGGCACTGTTTGGTGAGAAATATGATGACGAAGTTCGCGTGCTGAGCATGGGTGACTTTTCGATTGAACTCTGCGGTGGTACACACGTTGGCCGCACAGGTGATATCGGTTTATTGAAGATCACCAATGAAACCGGCATTGCTTCAGGTGTTCGCCGTATTGAAGCGGTCACCGGTGAAGCAGCGCTGAACTATATTGAACAATCAGAAAACCGCCTCAATAGCATTTCCGAACTGGTCAAAGCCAAACCAGAAAATATTGAAGAAAAAACCCAGCAACTGGTGCAACGCACCCGTCAGCTTGAAAAAGAATTGGAATCCCTTAAATCCAAACTCGCCAGCAGTGCCGGATCCGATCTGGCAGCATCTGCTACCGAAATTGGATCGATAAAAGTTCTGGCCGCCAATCTTGAAGGGGCTGATGTAAAAAGCCTGCGTGATACGGTTGATCAACTTAAAAACAAACTGGGCAGTGCCGCCATTATTCTGGCAACTGTAGAAGGTGAAAAAATCACCTTAATCGCCGGTGTCACTAAAGATGTGACCGATAAAATTCGGGCCGGTGACCTGGTATCGCATGTCGCCGCACAAGTAGGTGGTAAAGGTGGCGGCCGACCAGATATGGCACAAGGCGGTGGTAGCGAACCACAAAAATTAACTGCTGCACTCGACTCCGTCACCGAACTGGGTGGCATCTAAGCTGGAAAATTAAGTCATGGCACTTATCGTACAAAAATACGGCGGTACTTCAGTCGGTTCTGTAGAACGTATCCAGGAAGTCGCTAAAAAAGTTATTCAATATCGTAAAGATGGTCACGATATCGTGGTGGTCGTCTCCGCGATGAGCGGCGAAACCAATCGTTTACTGGCTTTGGCGAAAGAAATTAATCCAGACCCACGTGGCCGTGAACTGGATGTTCTATTGTCAACGGGTGAACAGGTCACGATTGCCCTGCTCAGCATGACACTTGAGCAAATGGGTATGCCAGCACAATCCTATACCGGATCCCAAGTAAAAATCCTCACTGACGATGCACATAACAAAGCCCGCATCATGCAGATCGATGATGAAAAAATGCGTCAGGATCTTAGCGATGGCAAAGTTGTCGTCGTTGCAGGATTCCAGGGGTGTGACGAGCAAGGCAATATTACTACGCTGGGTCGTGGTGGTTCCGATACTACTGCGGTGGCGTTGGCTGCGGCGTTAAAAGCCGATGAATGTCAGATTTATACTGATGTGGATGGTGTATATACCACTGATCCACGCGTTGTCCCGGAAGCACGTCGGCTGGATCACATTACCTTTGAAGAAATGCTCGAGATGGCCAGCCTGGGAGCAAAAGTTTTGCAGATTCGCTCGGTCGAATTTGCTGGAAAATACAACGTGCCATTACGCGTACTTTCATCATTTACTGACGGTGGCGGCACATTAATTACCTCTGAGGAACCCTCAATGGAACAAGCGCTTATTTCAGGTATTGCCTTTAATCGCGATGAGGCAAAACTAACTATTTTAGGCGTCCCTGATCAACCAGGTGTCGCCTATAAAATTCTGGGGCCAATTGCCAAGAAAAATATCGAAGTGGATATGATTATCCAAAACACTGGTCATGATTCCACTACCGACTTCACCTTTACCGTTCACCGCAATGATTATCAAACAGCGTTGAAATTACTGAAAGAAACCTCAGAATCCATGGGTGCCCGTGAAGTTACAGGCGATGAGCATATCGCAAAAATTTCACTGGTTGGTGTGGGTATGCGTTCACATGCAGGTATTGCCAGTACGATGTTTGAAACCCTGGCACAGGAAAATATTAACATCAGCATGATCTCCACCTCCGAGATTAAAATCTCAGTTGTGGTGGATGAAAAATATCTGGAACTGGGCGTAAGAGCGTTACATAAGGCATTCCAGCTAGAACAAGCTAAGTAAACCATTGATATCAGGAAGTTTTTCCTATCGATAAGGTGCAACTATCCTGATATACTTTCCACCAAAGATAAGCGGATAATTTATTGTCCAACGCTGTCATAGAGGAAGGAAGACAGAAGATCTTCCAAAAGGAAATAAACGGAACTGGCACGAGGCCTAGCTCAACGAAAGGAGTCATCACTCTCCTCCCCCTCGGTGCCAGATTTTATACTGAAAGGGGAATAACATGTTAATACTTACACGTCGCGTTGGAGAATCTCTCATCATCGGTGATGATGTTGTTGTAAATGTACTGGGTGTCAAAGGTAATCAAGTAAGAATCGGTGTAGATGCACCAAAAGATGTCACAGTTCACCGTGAAGAAATCTATGATCGTATTCAAGCTGAAAAAGATCAATCAAACGCAGGTTAATTAGGCAAATCGACTAGCCAAAAGAATCACAGCTGGTATAATGGCCGGCTTGATGGAGAGCTGGCCGAGTGGCTGAAGGCGCGCCCCTGCTAAGGGTGTATAGGTTAATCCCTATCGAGGGTTCGAATCCCTCGCTCTCCGCCATTTTTTTCTGAAATTATCCTTGTGATAATCAGTAAAAAACAGTACAATTTCACGCTTTAAAGCGCCTGTAGCTCAGCTGGATAGAGTACCTGGCTACGAACCAGGCGGTCGCACGTTCGAATCGTGCCAGGCGCACCAAAAATTGAAGTACATCGAAGCAGTTATCATTAATTTGATAGCTGCTTTTTTGTTTCTGGCGTTTGCTGTTCGAAAATCTAACTAAGTTTATCTGTCATAACCTGTGTATAAAGAGCAAACTGAATTCGCTCGGCTCGGCTATTGATGAGTAATCTACATAAACAATAGATAGAGCCTTGTCATCGCTTTTCCACCACCCTGACTAAATCGCTGAAAATGGAGATTAGAGCGTATTTGATGATTCAGAACACTCATTTATTGAGAGATAAATATTAATTTCTCTTCATGGAGAGGATCTGTATGGAAATAATCGAAAATCGTTTTATTTGAATTTATCAGACTTTACAGCTTCAATTATGAGCTAACCAAGACCAGCCAATACTAAAAAATACCTAGAGAATGTTCCCAAGGTATTTTTGATACCAAGCTCGTTAAGGAAAACAGTAACGAAGAAATTATTCGACTTTTTTTCTCACGAGCAATTTTAGGCAGTTCTCTATCCTTAATAATATCCAGTTGATGGAAACGCAAATAAAGAACTCAAGCAGAAGAGGTTGATGTTTTAAATTCCAAGTTATAGTTTAATTCTAGACTTAATCGGCACTCATCTGACCATACTCTTGATGGAACTCGGCAGATATATCTAAAGCTCTGAAGAGCATTTTGTGAATTTTAATTTTATCGGTTCTTTTTATTTCGCCCTTTGAAATAGTTGGTTGATCTATAAAAGACCATATAAAAGTTTCTAATGTGCTTATTTTTACACCAATTGCACCTACTCTATACAAACACATCAGTAGAGTGGCTTGAACATCGAATTCTCTAACTTTTGAATTTAAATAAGCATCAATAATCTCAAAACAGTCATCAGGAGTTGTGACGTCAGCATATTGCGTCATGATTTCTTCTAACTGTGAAGTAGTAATCTTGCCTCTTGAAAATTCTGCAACCCTGCCCCGTAACAACTCCATCACGATTGATAGGTTTGGATAAAATTCACTCCATTCTTCTGAAAGCGATCTCAACCTTTTTTTAGAATAAGAATTCTCAGCTGCAACTATTGAGCGCCATGAAATTCTTTCTCTATCAAAAGCAACGTTAAAACATTCATTAGAAAATTGTAAAATATCTCTTGGTCTCCAGAGCGTTCTTTCGAGCATATAATCAAAGGATGTCTGCCCTCCACCCTTTTTTGCAGCAGGAAATATATCGTCAAACCCCACATCCTGTCTCGTATATTGACTTTTAAATACTTCATTTATTCTCAGCTCAACTAACGATTTTAGATCTTCCGCTGACCATATCAAAGGTAAAATATAGGACTCATATTTTTCCTGTTGGAAACCTGAGTCTCTAGTTTTATCAAAAACTAATTCTAAAAGGTCTTTTCTGAGCGCAATTATTATTTTAACCGGAGGAAGCTTTCTAAAGTTTTTAATCTCTTCAATTAAAGCTCGTATAAACCTGCATCTAGTATTAGTATTTGCCCAGTCTTCATCCAGCTGATCGATTAGAATATAATATTTACGCTGCATATCATCGAAAGCAAATTCAGCAAGCAAATTTATAATTTCATTTAGCTTTTTAACTTGAAGGGAATTAACAACTTGAGTTGCTCTCTGTTTAATCTCCGTGCGTTCATTCTCGGATAGTTTTTCTACCCCTTCAACAGAAAGATTAACATTCGGAAATTTACCCGTGATACCAGCTTTAGTTTGTGATTCTAATCTACTGGTTATCTCACGAAGTTGCTCGTCTGTATCCAACCAGAATCTATCACCCCATTCTTCAAAGTATTCCAAGGCTTTAGTCTTAACCCTGTCTTTCTTAAAAAAAGTAGAAATTCTTGTATGTAGACTTTTTGCATCTCCTGCACTTTTTATATTATATCGAAGGCGCAATAATTCAACAGTAAGTATGTGGCGCCATAGCAGCCTATAGAATAAATCCAAGTTGATATTCAAAGCCTCAAAAAATTGAATAATATTTGAATACTCAAGAAAGCTTACAGATATGTCGTTCGGGTCAAGGCGAATGGAGTTTTCAGAAACGGAGTGTATTTTATACATTAATGCACTTTTGCCTGAACCGGTTCTACCTAGGATAATAGCCGAAGGGTCATTTACATCCATCAATCTAGATAAATCGCCTTTATCAACAAAGCAGCTTTCTAATAGTTTTGTATCTGTTTCAGCATCAAGGGCACCTAAAACCGTATTTCGTTTTATTTTCAAGACCATCTATATTCCTGTAAGGATATCTACTTATCCAGCTATTAAATGATTGTTCAACTTAGTTAGTTATTGTAGTTGCCCCCACTAAAACGGACACACCTAGCTTGCCACTTTAAGAGCTCGATACTCCCTCGGTGACATCATTTTCAATCCGCTATGCGGATGATAATTGTTGTAGTCCTCAAACCAATCAGACAACTGCGCCATGACGGTTGCCGCATCTGGTCGGTCATTCAAATACACGTAATCACGTTTGAAGGTCTTCACAAACGCCTCAGCCATGCCGTTGCTCTCAGGGCTTCTCACGGGGGTTGTGCATACCTTAAAGCCCAGTGATTTCGCGAACTGCCGAGTGTCATCGGCAATATAGCAACTCCCATTATCGGTCAGCCACTCAACCTGGCGAGGTAGCTCTTGAACATCACCAAACCGCTTTTCAATACTTTCGACCAATACGTCCTGCACCATCAAAGCGTTAATGCCAGTGGTGGTGGCAACATAACTCATGACTTCACGGTCGCAGCAGTCGAGACTAAACACCACTCGGACTTTTTCTTTATTCCAACAGCCGATCTCAAAACCATCTGAGCACCAACGTGTGTTGGAGTGAAGGGTAATAACCTTGCCTTCATGCGCTCGATTATCACCAACACGACCAGTATGCTTCGCTAACAGCAAATTATTCAGTCGCATGATGCGGTAAATCCGCTTTGGATTCACTTTCACAAATGCATGCTCTCCCGATTTTAACTGGCGATTTAAGTGCGCCGTAATACGTCGATAGCCATTGGTTGCACGTTTGTCACACAAATTCTCAATCAGTGGCAACAGCAAGGCATCGTCTGATTTGCTGTAACGTGTCGGACGGCCGGCTTGTCGCCCATTAATCCGTTGGTAAAGATTAGAGCGCGACACACCCAGTGCACTTACGACTCGGATGAGAGGGAATCGTCCGGTGGCAACAATGGCATGCGCGATAGTAACTTTTTTGACTGAGCTATCTCCAGCGCCTCTTTCAGAATTTCCGTTTCCATGGTTTTGCGGCCAAGCAGTTGCTCAAGTTGCTTCACTTTTTTCTGCAACGCTTTGTGCTCAGCTGAGCTGACCACTTCATCACCAGATTGAATTGCCGACATGCCACCGTCTTGCATGAGTTTCTTCCACTTAAACAATAAACTTGGGGTGATGCCGTTTTGTCTGGCCACCAGTGACACCGAATACCCTGGCTGCATACTCATGGCAACAAATTTGGCTTTCTCCTGCGGAGTATAGCGACGACGACGCTGTTCGCCAGTAAAAATTTCAATACGTTCCATAGACACTCCTTAAAGATAGGTCTAAGCCTATCGCTTAATAATTGAGTGTCCGTTTTAAAATGGGGCTATTACACAATGTAAGAATCCCAGGCAATCAAAGGTACATTATCAAAATATTGTTGCTCGTTTATCCATACCTTCCCATTCTTCGTATCAAGTTTTTCATATGCGGGACTATTTTTTGTCATTTTCTTGGTTATTTTATTATCACCTGCTAACGGGAAGGTCGTCATCGAATTTAGCAATAACTTACTATCTAAGAGGTGAAGCATTCTCAGCTCAGCACCCAACTCCACAAGTTTCCAAAAGGTACTTTTTTTGGGGTAAGGAATACGAGGAAAATCTATTTTCAAGAATTCAATATATGTATTTCGATAAGTTGGGCTGTGTAAAACAGCGTACACATAATCCATCAGATCAATAGGGGTAAAGCTTTCACGAGATTTTCTATGTAAACTTAATGGTAATCCAACTGACTCACAAATATCATTGAGAATTTTGTTATCAAAGTTAGGTGTTTTCTCAGTAGTGCTCTCGAAAATATTCTGTTTATGAAAAATATACAGTGGAGCAACGTAACCATTTGCGTACGCAGTATCCAGAACATGTAGGTCAACTAGAGAGTTAGAAATAAAGAAATTGGTGTAATTTTTTAATACAGATGATCTTTCGAAAATCAATGCAACATTCTCAACAGAGATAAAATTCTGCATTATTTTGGTACGTGGATATGCAAGAAAACCTTTCGAATTTCCAGTGAAGACCGTTTTCCGAACATCAAAAGGTCTATAGAGAATGTCTTCATTCGTATGTTGATTAAGTAAATCTACTTTAGCTAGATCTACTTTCCAGTCCCTGCCATCCTCAGGTAATTGGTTGAATCGTACCGGGTTTATCGGA
>NZ_DFTU01000030.1:0-11394 GCF_002379485.1 Methylophaga sp. UBA4204
TACTGGCCCCCACATAGCTGATATAAAGATGCCGATTCGCTGAGAGAATTGCTTCCAGAAATAGATAACGATCATCATCCCGACGTGAGCGGTCACCCCGCCGATAATCGCTGGAAAGCAAGTCAAATCCGGGTTTGGGCTGGCGACGCGGATAGCTGTTGTCATTCATGCCTATCAGGCAGACCACATCAAAGGGAATGCTACGCATCGGCACCATATCGCAGAAAGTCAGGCCGCGGCCCATAAACTGATGCTCGGCACTGGGCAGTTCAATATGCAGGTCCAGCCAGTCGCGCAACAGCTCAATCGATATTTTTTGTTCAAAACCAACTAGCACTGCCGCTTCGGTCAGCGAATCTATCGCTTTCAAAATCGCATCCAGTTGCAGTTGCTCGTTTTCTTCTCGCACCGAAAACAATTTACGCAGCCAGTCCATAAGCAATATTTGCCAGTCAGACGGCGTTCTCGGCCGCTTTAATTCATTACGTAATTGGCTGAGTTGATCAATAAACGCATGGAGTTGCGCCATTAATTGGGCACGATCACCGGATATACCACCGACTGGTAACTGCGCATTAAATAACTGCCATTGATCGCGTTCCGCCGGTGGTAAGGCATATCCCAGCAATAATCTGTCCAATCCAGCTCGCCAGGTATTGGCATCCAACGCAGGTAAACCCAATGCCTGCTTGTCCTTGCCATCCAGTCCCCAGCGGATCTGGGTTTGGCGTAACCAGCCACGAATGGTATCCAGATCTGTATGGTCCAGTCTGAACTGACGCTGGATGGCCGTACATTCCAAAAGCCGCATAATGGTCTCAGCATCAAACCGGGATTGGGGCAGCCCGAGTAAATCGGTAAATGTCTCAATAATGGTCTGCTGTTGTGCATCCCCCCTATTAGCGATACTGAAGGGAATGAACCGTTCAGCAGGCTGGCTACTGAAAACGGCTTCTATCGCCGGAGCATACACTTCGATATCCGGTGTCATCACCACCACATCGGTGGGCGATAAATCGGGGTGTTTTTCAAACAAGTTTAATAATTGATCATGTAATACTTCGGCTTCACGCATGGCGCTGTGGCAACTATGGATCTGGACGGAATCGTCATCACTGGCCACGGCCACCAGCTCATCTGCATTATCCAGCTGATAGATATCCTGCTTAAGCTGGCTCAGGATGTCAGTAGCCTGGGGTTGCAGGTACAGCATCTCCGCTTCATGAGGAATCGCCTGTAGCTGCTCAAAAAATGTCTGGCCAAGTTTGCCCAGACTGGCCAGTAAAGGATGGCCGTTATCGGTGAAGTCATCTTCATCATCAAACAAAAGTCGTTGTTTAGCCTGTGACTTCTGATTCAGCAGATCACCCCAATAACCTTCACTGGGAGACAGAAAGTAAATTGAAACCTCGGTGAGTTGAGCAATTTCTGCCAGCAAATCCAGATAGATGGGTGGCATCGCTGTCAGCCCGAAAATGGCAATACGCGTTGGTAATATTGAAGTTGGAAACTGTCTGCTTTTAAGCGCCTGTTGCATCTTCTGCAGTAAACGCGCCCGGTGCATCGGCTCAGGATCATCCCTGGTTAACAACTGCCATAAAGCACCTTGCCAGTTAGTTGTTTTACCCGCTTCCCAATTGGCAATCCAGTCAGGACGATACATCAGATACTGGTCAAAACTGTCAGCAATGCGTTGTGACAAATCCAGCATTTTTCGAGCATCATCTGCTTCGCCAAGATAACGACTGATCGCCTCAAATTCCGGCTGGTTTTTGATCGTTGGCAGCAATTCGAAGATTTTCAGGCTCATCGCATCGGTTGAATACGGCGATTCGCGGGGAATATCCGGCCAGACCTGGCGAAATAACTTCCACAACCAGGCAGATGGAAACGGAAATTCAATATGTGCAGCAATCGATTGGTTTGAGGCCAGGAATAAATTAAGCCAGCGCGCCAGCTCATTACTCTGCACCATCACAGTTTCAGCCTGCAGAGGTGGCAAAGGATTCTGTTGCTGGGTTTCCGCCAGATGTGCAGCCAGCTGCGACATCGAATTGCTGTAGATCACTTTCAGCATATTAGTTTTTTCCTGACCAAGCTGGTATGTCCATCATCATTTTTAATGCTCGAATATTCATTACACTGCATCCTTTCGGGTCCAGTTTAATCAGGATGGTAATTTGCTCAATTGGCGATTATGCATACCTGAAAGGAATACCAGCGCCACGATGGCACCAATGAGAGCCATTGCCATATCTGACTGGGTGTCCCATATATAGCCTTGTGTCCCTAAAAATGCTTCGGCTGCTTCATTGCTTAGTAAAGCAACCCACCACTCAATAAGTTCATAAAAAGCGCTGAAAGCCAGACAAATCGATAAAATAAACACTACCAGCCAAACTTCGCCATTGACGACATGTTTTCGCTTTAATATTTCTCTTGCCAGTAATGCCGGCACAAAGCCCTGAAAGAAGTGGCCAACCTTGTCATAATTATTTCGCTCAAAGCCCAGCAAATTATCAAATAAGGGGACTTCGGCGTAGGTATAGTGGCCACCAACCATCAACACGATGCAATGTAGCAATATGAGCAGGTATAGCAACGGCGTTAATCGAAATTGCTGATACGTGAATAACAAAACGGCACCACCGATTAGCGCTGGCAATACCTCAAGAAACCACGTTAACTGGTCTTTTGGCTCAATACCTGACCAAACCAGTGTGCTCACAAACACTACTATCCAAAGTATTTTAATAGGTCAGTCCTCTCACCATATCGTTATCCGTTTAATATCAACCAACTCAACGGCATTATGCTTGCTCAGTCATTCACTAACCAGCCTTTTGCCACTGCCCGTTCGATATTGTCGGTTATCCACTGATGAATCTCCGGAAACAACTCTTCAATGAAAGCATGTGCTCCTGCGACCTGCGACTTTCTCACACTGTGCTCTTTCCACGGTCTGCCATCATTATTGATATTCAATAAAAATGGCAGTAATCGGTCAACAACCTTAAGTAACATCGCCTCCCTGCTGTCACCCAACTCCTGCTCTTCCCATAAATCGCTAAGATCGTTAATACTGTTTCCCGGATGATCGCTTAACCGTTGCAGACAAGAGCGTTCAGCATGGTGAGCTGCACTACGATCCTTGGCATATAGAAACGTATCGCCCGCATCAATTTCACCCAAATCATGGACGAGCGCCAACTTTAATAATGTTTCCATATTGAGTTGAAGCTTGAAATGATTAGCGATGGACCAACAAGCCATCGCCAAATGCCATGAATGCTCCGCAGAGTTTTCACGTCGTTCCCCAACGCTGATATAACTCTGTCGCTGAACATGCTTCAGGGCATCCAATTCAAGGAAAAAATCGGTGATGGAATTGAGGTTTGCAGTGGTTTTATTCTCAGACAACATTATGTTTCCGGGCCGCTCTCACAAGAGCAATCATTGTTCATTAAAAGACTCATTCATCACTATCGCTGCAGTTAATTTTTGGGTAATGCATTGATTGACTGCAGTACCTGGCGAGTGATCGCTTCGCGTTTATGCAAGTCTTCAAGCCGGTTTGGGGTATCAATGTTCAACGCAAAAAATACTGGTCCATTCGACCATTCAACCCAGCCTACCCACCAGCCGATTTGTCCTTCCCATCCGCTTTTGGCCCGGAGTATCCACTCTTTTCCGGCTTTGACAATCATAATATCTTTGACTAAACGCTGATCCGCTTCGTCAAACGGCAACTCATTTAAATAGAGTTTTTTCAGAAACTGAACCTGCTCCTGAGCGGTAATTCGCAAATTACCATCTATCCAGTAGGTACTGGTGTCTCCTGATGGATCGGCATTGCCATAGTCAATTTTGTTCAAATATTGCCGTGCTCTCTCCTCACCGATTTGTTGACCAAACAGTTCGTATACCCACACGGCAGAATTACGCATGGAAGAACGCAAGTCCTGATCCTGATTATGTATTGCGAAACTACGTTCAACCCCATCCCATGGAAACACCTGAAACTCATCCTTTACCACGCCAGCATCCAGAGCAAACAACGCATGCGGTACCTTGAAGGTTGATGCAGGTGGCAGACGTTGCTTGGATCTCGGTTCATTAAATACCATCAATTTGGCGTTGTCTTTACGCTCATCCAGCACCACAATTGTGCCTTGCGCAGCATAGTTATCAAAAATTGTCTGCCAGTCAGGTCGCTCTTCACTATTCAATTGAGCAAATGCATTGCTACACCCTAGAAGAATAAAACCAAGCAAGCTAACCACAGGGATCTTCATAAACACTCCGTTGACGTTTCAATATAAAAAAGGCGCCAAAGCGCCTTGTATTAAAGTAATGTAATTTGATAATTAAGCGTTGCCATTTCGCCAGGGGGGGACAGATATACCTGAGAGGCAAACATGGCCATATCCTAGACAAGATTCTGATTGATGTCATCAGCTTTAACCTGCTTCATGACCCTTTTTATCTGGATAAATTGTTCTTAGCTAGAGCCTTTCTTATATCGAGATATCTTAATCTAATGGCCTTAATTCATTAGCCTGGCTAGATCTGCTTTTGTAACTGAATCAAGGCATAAATACTGATTGAAACTGTTTCCTGGAATTCGCTTTCTGTTGAATTTTTTTGCACATCTGATGAATTATTTTTTTAGACGTTAACGAAATTTTTTGTTGACCGAAATAAGCTTGAAAAAAAACCACGATATCTCTAGCCGTCCAAAGCCCATTTAGATGTCGGATAAAGGTTGTCAGATCATGAATGACCGCATTTTTTTTAAATAATCGATATTTTAACTTCTCAAGATCGATAAGTTTTACATCCCATTCATTGTCTTGATACCTAACCATAATATGTTTTGGATAGAGACAATTATGTTGGTAATGAAATCGGTGTAGATGATGAATCAATTCGGCAATACGAATAATTAGCGCTTTCCTCTCCCGTCCATTAAGCGTCTGAAAGTCAATTTCATCAAGGCTTGCGTATCCTTCTAAAGCTTTTGTAACCAAAATAGCTTTGGACGACCTGACACCAAAATATAAAACATCCAGCGTTGGGATTCTTTTGGCATGCAGTGATTGAATATTATGGTATTCGCGCAGAAAGGTTGGAATACCTTTAATTGGATGCTTCAGTGTTCTTGTCATGTGGTTTTCTTGGCGCTTGATAAAGACTTTTTCGGGTTTACCCAAGCTATCAACTACACATTTCACAACGCCACTCCAGCCTCCGCGACGAATATTGGGAGCTTCAAACCATGGTGCATTGTTACGCCAAAGCACATCGAAAGTATCGCTGCTATTGTTTGCAGCAGAGCCTAATAAACTGCTTTGATTGATGCTTTTCAGCATGACATATTCTCATCTTTTTCGAGAATATAAGTCCGCCACATCGCATATTTCGGCAGGAAATCCAGATGGTTTTTTATACGAAAACCAGCTTCCTGAAATTCTTTTTCAATAATATGCTGGGGAATGACAAAGCGGTTTTGATATGGTCGTTTAGTTCTGTTGGATTCGAGTTTTTTACGTTTCCAGGCTTTCACATTGCCATCCACCCACAACGAGACAATCACTGTTGATTTGGTGACGCGGTGAAATTCTTTTAACAGCTTAAGACGGTCTTCAGATTGACCAATATGATGTAACAAACGGATGCAGAAAATATTATCTACATAACCGTCACTAACTGGTAACGAAAAAGCAGACGCTTTAAATGTATGTATTTTCTTTGAGAGATGTTTTTCACGATATTGCAACCCAATATCAATCATCTTCTGACTATTGTCGCTGGCGTAGACTATTCTTTCAGGGTTTTCAGTCAGTACCTTCCAAAAGCGTCCAGTGCCACAAGGGACATCAAGCACACTCAGCGGATCACCCGCAATTTTTAAGGCTTTTCTGGCGATCTGTTGATCTCGCCAGTTTGACAATTTTCTTGCTAAACCATCTGCATGCTTATAAAAGTAGGCTTTGGCATGAAGTTCGTTATATTTTTCTGAAAATTCAAGTTGAGTGGTATCCAGGTTTGACATATATGACATGCTCACTCTGATAAGGAAAGGAAGTGGCATTGTCGGTCTTCATGCTTAAGGGAAACTTAAGTTTATTGGACGACTATCGGATCAAAATCATGAATACTATGAAAGTGTTTTCCATGCACCTTATTAAAAATAAGTTTATGTTTATAAAACAGTAAAAGTCTGCCGCATATATCTGCTTTTCAAACAGATGCATATAAACAATCAACATCGGAAGATCCTTAATGATAAAACATACTGAATCTCATAAAACGCAACATGTTGGTTGGCTTCGTGCCGCAGTAATGGGGGCAAATGATGGCATTGTTTCTACAGCAAGCCTTATTGTTGGTGTGGCGGCGGCAGGTGCTTCAACGGAGATCATCTTTATGACTGGCGTAGCAGGCCTGGTTGCCGGTGCCATGTCTATGGCCGCAGGAGAGTATGTCTCTGTTAGTTCTCAGGCTGATACCGAAAAAGCCGATATTGAGCGTGAACGCATGGAGTTAGCAACTGATCCACTTCATGAGCATGAAGAATTGACTGCAATTTACATTCAACGCGGTCTGGATAGGTCTTTAGCCCAACAAGTAGCAAAACAGCTGATGGATAAGGATGCTTTGGCTGCTCATGCCCGAGATGAACTGGGAATTTCTAAGGAATTTACCGCTCGTCCAGTACAAGCCGCATTATCATCTGCTGCCACCTTTACGGTTGGAGCTTTGTTGCCATTGGTAGTGGTGCTTTTAGTTTCAAATAATCAATTGACAGTAAGTGTTTCCATCTGCGCTCTAATAGCATTAGCGGTCCTAGGTGCAATATCAGCGTTGATTGGTGGAGCATCCGTTGCAAAAGCCGTATCACGTGTAGTGTTTTGGGGGGCGTTGGCAATGGGACTGACGGCTTTGGTTGGTCGTTTATTCGGAGTGTAAGCCCCTCTCTTATGGGGGTTTTTCTGCACTAGCTTGCCGATAATCTCCTTAAAAAGGATTAGGGGTTTTGCTTATCTTTTTGCTGGAAAATCACTTTAACTATTGTTCCGTGACCGAGCGTGCTATCTAATGTCATCGTCCAGTGCAGTCGATCACAAATTCTTCTAACAAGATTCAATCCCAGTCCTGTCCCACCAACCTTGGTACTGTAACTCCGTTCAAACACCTGATTTAGCTTGTCGGCTGGGATACCTTCACCCGTGTCGCTGATCGAAAATTCATTGTCGCTAATCTGAATCCGTATGATTCCTCCCTGAGTATGCTCAATAGCATTTCGCAGCAGATTGCTAACGGTTATCTGCACCAGATTAACGGGTAGAAATAATTGCGGCGTGCCAACGTAATCACGTTCTATCAGCAATGAATTTTCAGCGATCTGGTCGGCATAATCTTCCACACATTGCTCTACCAGGGCCGCGAGGTCGATGGAGCTGTCCTGATTGATCTGGCTGCTTTCTTCGCGCGATAAAAGAAGCGTCGCTTCGATGAAGGCAAGCATTTCTGTACAGGCTCGGTTTATACGTTCCAATGCTCGCTGCGACGCAGGGCTATGCGTATCGGCCGAGAGTACATCCAGTGCGCCCATCATCACGGTCAGCGGCGTGCGTAGCTCGTGACTTGCCGCTGCAGTAAAAGATCGCTCCCTTTCGACAAATTTCTCTAAACGTTCCTGATATTTGTCAAACGAGGAAGCAATCTGACCGATCTCCGTGCCGACATAATCATCAGCAATACGTAAACCGGTTTGTCCCGGCTCAATACCTATGAGTCGTCGCGACAGATTCTGCACCGGTGCTAATATTGCCCGTGTAGCACTCAAACCCATGACAATCGCCATGATCAATACCAGAAAGAGTCCATAGAGAAGCATACGTAATACAGCATGTTCCTGTGCTTCCCACTCGGTAATATCGTAGGTCAAATAAACAGGGCTCCCATTCCATTCGCCCACTTCAACCTGATAAACCGAATCCCCCATTGAGACCGTGTGATGAGAGCCTGGCTCCAACTCAGCGAACTCTGGGGCAATATTGGTGTTTTTATCACCAATAAGAAATTCCCAGCCGGTGAATAATGCATTTTCATGATAACTGCCATCATCCAGTTGCGCCGTTAGCACCCGCAACTGCTCAGCAACCATGTCACCGAAAACTCTTGCCTCCAGTTGTGATTTGATGAGCAACACCCCTCCTGCAAACAAAAAACTAGTGACGCTGACGATGAGTACAAGTGCAGTGAGTATTCGAAATTTAAGGGATGCTTTAGATTTCATGGAAGTGATGGCTCGGCAACCAGTCGGTAGCCCGCTCCATGAATAGTGTGAATCAGTTTGGTGTCGAACGGTTTATCAACCACATTGCGCAGGCTGTAGATGTGCATACGCAACACATCATTATCGGGCAGCATATCTCCCCAAATGTGCTGCTCCAGTTCTTCACGGGTGACAACACGATGAGTATTTCTCATCAATAGCTCCAGCACTTTGCGTTGCACTGGATTGAGTTCCAACAGCTGACCAGCTCTTGTCGCAGCAAGTGTCTGGGGATCGTAGTGTAAATCGCCCACTATCAATGTTCGTGGTGTGTGAGAGCTGCCACATTTTATCAGTGCCTGCAGCCGCACCTCGAGCTCCTTCACGGAAAAGGGTTTCACAAGATAATCATCGGCCCCCGCCTGAAATCCCTCTAATTTATCGTCAAGCTGATCACGCGCTGTCAGCATCAGCACCGGCACATCGTTGCTGCCTTCATTCCGCAGACGCCTGCATACCTCCATGCCATTAAGTCCTGGCAACATAATATCAAGGACAATCACGTCATAACGCTCGCTCAGCGCGAGCTTCAAACCATGTGGTCCAGTCGCAGCAAAATCGAGCACATGCCCCTTAGGTTCTAAATAGTCAGCAATGTTTGCTGCAATGTCGCGATTGTCTTCGATTACCAGCACTTTCACTGCCACCCCCTACACCAATCAATAACTTTGTCAGTGTCTATCGGCCCATGTCAAAAAAAAGTCAACTCAACGGGTTGACAATTTATTTACAACTTCTGACTTAGGCTGACGTAAAAGCTTTCACCCTATCCCAACTGACAAGGGAAACATGACAAAGTGAAAAAAACACACATACAACGCCTTAGAGCATTAAACATTTTAGTTGCGCTCATGACCACGCCAAATCTGCACGCTCAGGAACTCGATCATGCGCCACTTATCAAGGCTCAAGATTTAAATTTTACTACCCTGCTGGAACAGACGTTAGCCAACGCCCCTGAAGCTTTGGAAACCGAAGTACGTACAGAGCAGGCGCAGGCCATGGTAGATGTTGGTGAAAGCTGGATTGCTGGCCGGCCAAGCGCGCAACTGGACTATATCGATGATCAAATGCTCAGTAACCTCGGTGAACGCGAGCTCACTTATGGCATAGCTCTACCGCTGTGGCGATCGGGAGAGAGAAATGCCATGCAGGCCCGGGGACAACAATACAATGCCCAGGTAGCAGCGTGGCAAGAAGCTTTTACTTTGACTATGGCAGGAAAACTACGCCAGGTACTGGCAGACATGCAGGATGCAGATACTCTGTTGGCCACAGAAAAACA
This sequence comes from Methylophaga sp. UBA4204, assembly GCF_002379485.1. Lineage (NCBI taxonomy): Bacteria > Pseudomonadati > Pseudomonadota > Gammaproteobacteria > Thiotrichales > Piscirickettsiaceae > Methylophaga > Methylophaga sp. UBA4204. Next base: position 9,630 of record NZ_DFTU01000030.1, read on the forward strand.
GGCTACAGCAGATGCTCGGCAACTATTGTCAATCGCTGAGTCCTTACATGCTTCAGGCGAAACCGCACGGCGTGATGTTTTACAGGCTCAAACATTGCTGCTGGCCCAGCAACGAAATGAACTGGCAGCAGAAGCTGCTCGTGTTGATGCTGAACGTAAATACCAGATGCTGACTGGTCTGAATAGGCGACCAGCAAAGCCGCATACCGAATCCCTCCTAACAGCTGAAGAAGTCAGCCCAGAACATCCTTGTTGCGGCTGTTAAGAAGCGATATTGATCTGGCAGCAGCCGAAATCGACAAGACAGAATTGGATGCACTAGGCAGCCCCACTCTCAGCATCGGGTCACGGCGTCAAAGAGCCGGTAACCAGAACGATTATCAAGATGCCTTGGCACTCTCAGTGACAATCCCCTTCGGCGGTCGCGCACATGTCAATGCTTCTACAAGTTCGGCACGTCGCAACAAGGTCGAAGCTGATGTGCGCTACCTCAATACTTACCGTGAATTGAACCTGCAACTTCACGAAGTTGCCCACGAGCTTTTCACATTGAATGAATCTCTGCCACTCAGCAAGGAGCAGGCCCAGCTGGCACGTCAGCAGTGGGAAATGGCAAAAACCGCTTTCGTTACCGGCGAGACCGATATAAGTCAGGTAGTCATCGCCTTACAGCAGTCGCGCCGGAGTGCCCGTGAGCTTGAAGTGATTACTCTGCGACACGCCCGCCTGATTACTGAATTTAACCAAATCGTTGGAGTCCTGCCATGAGCTTTTTTTTCCGCAAGAAATTCATTGTGGTTGTTTTGGCAATTTTTTCCGCATCTCTGAGTGCTCAGGAGATCGTGCCTATCAACAGTGAAGATGTAACCAGGATGGGGATTGTCTTTGCTCCAGCCATACCAGTGGACACGAGCTCCGGCGCACGATATGCCGCGACAGTCGTCAACTCACCGGACAGTGCAGCAAGCCTGACAACTCCTTGGGCCGGTACACTGGTTTCATGGAACCTCATACCCGGGCAGAGTGCAACTGCTGGCACTATTCTCGCCACCTTCAGTAGCCCTTCCATCTTGCCCCTGCAAAATACCTGGATAGATGCCGTCTCCGCTCTGAAAGGAGCTGACTTCGAACTGCGCAAAGACGAGTCTCTATACACAGATGGAATTATCTCGAAACAGCGTTTGACAAAAACCCGCCTGCTAAAGCAACAAGCCGCTTTCGCTGAACGTACTGCACGATCACATCTGGCACAAGGCGGTTTCGATAGCGCAAAACTTGAGGCGCTGCGCAAGCAGGGTTCGGGACTGGGAGAATTCTATTTGGTGGCGCAGGAAGATGGCGTCCTTTCACAGCGCATGTATAACGTCGGCAGCTATGTAGAGGCTGGACAAATCATTGCTATGCTGAATGCAGGCACTCGCCGTTGGGTCAGTACTCATATTCCTGCCAAAGCAGCAGAAGCATTGGAGATTGGCCATCAGCTGAGTATTGCCAATAGTGGCGAGACGCTGACGTTGCGCCAGAAGGATCTGGTCATCGACAGCAGTAATCAGACGATTAAATTGCTGGCGGAGTTTAACGCCAATACTTCTTTCACCACGGGGCAGGTCTTATCTATTGTGCTGCCACCGGTCGACAATGGTGTGCTCATTCCTGACCGTGCGGTCGTGCATACTGGCGGTGAAACCATAGTTTATGTACGAACGGCTGCAGGGATTGAAGCACGTACTCTGGAACTACAATCCATCGGCGCTAACTATCTGGC
>NZ_DFTU01000030.1:11488-13608 GCF_002379485.1 Methylophaga sp. UBA4204
GAAGGCATTGCGGTTGGCGAGGAGATCGCCATTCAGGGCACCGCCGTTCTCAAGGGGATTCAACTCGGTTTGGGTGGAGCTGAATAATGCTGTCTTCACTTATTCAATGGTCCCTCAGTCAGCGTCTGCTGGTCTTATTGCTGTCAATATTGTTGATTGGTTTTGGTGGTCGCGCACTGCTCAATATACCTATTGATGCCTTCCCCGATATTTCGCCAACACAAGTCAAGATCATCATCAAGGCGCCGGGTATGACTCCGGAGGAAGTTGAGTCGCTTATCACACAACCTGTGGAAGTAGAATTACTGGGTATTCCATACCAAACCATGCTGCGTTCTATATCCAAGTATGCACTCACCTCAATCACACTGGATTTTGAGGACGGTACCGATATTTACTGGGCGCGCCAGCAGGTTAGCGAACGGCTCAGCAATGTCTGGGACAATCTCCCCGGAGGCATCAGCGGTGGACTGGCACCGATGAGCACACCACTGGGCGACATGTTTATGTTTACCATCGACAATCCCTCCATGACACTGGAGGAAAAGCGCTTCCTGCTCGACTGGACCATTCGTCCGGCGCTGCGTAACGTGCCCGGAGTTGCTGATGTGAACTCGCTCGGCGGCTTTGTGCGCACCTATGAAGTCAAACCTATTCGTGAAGCCATGAGAGCAATGGGTGTTAACTTGCAGGATATCGCCGACGCACTCAGCGCCAACAACAAAAATGATGGTGCCGGACGGATCGACCAGGGAGAGGAAGTCATTCTGGTTCGTGTAGAAGGGGCGATTAACGGCTTTGAAGACATCAGCAATACATTCGTCGTCAACGCTGAGGGTGATCGCATTCCGCTAGCCGAAGTGGCACGTATCTCCACTGGGAGTATGGAGCGCTATGGCGCAGTTACGGCGGATGGTGGAGCAGAAGCCGTACAGGGTCTGGTTATCGGGCTGCGTGGTGCCAATTCCCGTGAAGTTGTGCAAGGCGTTAAATCCAGGCTTCAGACGTTGCAAGACACCTTACCAGAAGGCACACAGATCAGAGTTTTTTATGATCGTACGGTACTGATCGAAAGTGCCGTAGGTACGGTATCCTCTGCCCTTCTGGAAGCTGTAGTTTTGGTTATCATTCTGCTTGGTTTGTTCCTTGGCAATGTGCGTGCCGCTCTCACTGTGGCTATCATCCTTCCCTTATCCGCCTTGTTCACTTTTCTCATGATGGGAAAGATGGGAATGTCAGCCAATTTGATGAGCCTGGGGGGGCTGGTTATCGCCATCGGCATGCTGGTCGACTCATCCATCGTGATCGTCGAAAACATTGTGTCATCCCTCGCGCATCAGCGCGGCACACGCCGACTGCCACACCTGCATATTATCTACCGTGCAGTGCGTGATGTGGCAGCACCTGTGACCTCCGGCATCATTATCATCGTCATCGTGTTCCTGCCGCTACTGACACTGGAAGGGCTTGAAGGGAAGCTGTTCGGCCCGGTAACCTTAACTATCGTCTTTGCGCTGCTGGGATCGCTGCTGCTATCCCTGACATTGATTCCTGTCATTGCGTCATTCCTTGTCCGCTCTGATGCTCATGCCGAGCCATGGCTGAGCAGGACCCTGGCAAAAACTTATGAACCTATGCTGCGCAAGGCATTACTTCACCCTGCCCTGGTTTTAGGGGCTGCAGGAGTATTACTGGCCGCCAGCTTTGTGGTGTTTCCACTGGTTGGCAAGACCTTCATGCCAACTATGGATGAGGGTGACATTCTCATCCAGCTGGAAACAATTCCTTCGATCAGTCTTGAGGCAAACACTCGTATCGTGCTTCAGATCGAACGTGCGATTCTTGATGAGGTTCCGGAAGTAGCACGCATCGTCTCTCGCATCGGTTCGGATGAAATGGGCATGGATCCGATGGGACTGAACGAGACTGATATTTTCCTGCAGCTGCGTCCGGTCGAGGAATGGCGCGTCGCTACCAAGACAGAACTTGAACAACACCTTCGCGAGGTCATGGATCGTTTCGTTGGGCTCAACTATGGATTTACGCAACCAATCGACATGCGTGTATCGGAGATGCTCACCGGCTCGCGTGGTGATGTCGCCATCAAACTGTTCGGCCCG
>NZ_DFTU01000030.1:13768-14274 GCF_002379485.1 Methylophaga sp. UBA4204
ATCAAACTGTTCGGCCCGGATCTGGATACCCTCAACACCCTCGCACAGCAGATCGCCACGCAAGTGGAGGCTATTCCCGGTGCTATTGATACCTTTGCAACACTGAACGAAGGCGCTCAATATCTGCAAGTGAGTATCGATCGCATCATGGCCGGGCGGCTGGGACTGGATGCTGATGCACTGCAGACCCGTCTGCGTGCGGAGATTGAAGGTGTCAATGTGGGCAATGTAATTGAGGGCAGCGCTCGTGTTCCCCTGATGTTGCGCTACGAAGCTATTGAAGGTGACGGGCTGACGCGTCTTAGCGACAGCTTTATTGACTTGCCTGATGGTGGCAAGATTCCGCTGTCAGAGATAGCCACTGTTGCCCGTGTCGAAGGCCCAATTATTATCTCCCGAGAATCCGGTCAGCGTTTCAGCGTTATCCGCACCGATGTGGCAGAACGTGATCTGGTGGGCTTTGTAGAAGAGGCACAGAAGCTGATAGCAGATAATGTCGAGATGCC
>NZ_DFTU01000030.1:14326-21614 GCF_002379485.1 Methylophaga sp. UBA4204
TAGCAGATAATGTCGAGATGCCCGATGGATACCGTTTGGAATGGGGCGGTGAGTTCGAAAATCAACAGCGCGCGGCCGCACGTCTAATGCTCGTGGTGCCACTTGCACTTGCATTGATCGCACTGTTGCTATTTTTGACGTTCCATTCCATTAAACAGACGCTAATCATTCTGTCTAACATTCCTTTTGCCCTGACAGGCGGGCTGATCGGTTTGTGGGTGACGGGTGAGTTTCTTTCTGTGCCAGCATCGGTGGGATTCATCGCCCTGCTGGGTATTGCAGTATTGAACGGCGTGGTAATGATGACTTACTTCAATCAGTTACGAGCCAAAGGTCTGGATATTGCTACGGTCGTAACCGAGGGGGCTCTCCGTCGACTGCGTCCAGTGATGATGACGGCCACGATCTGTGCTTTCGGGCTGGTGCCATTGCTGCTGGCCACCGGTCCTGGATCAGAGATTCAGCGCCCTCTCGCGATTGTAGTGATCAGCGGACTGATTAGCTCTACTCTGCTGACACTTTTCATGCTGCCAATTATTTATAAGGCATTTCATCGTCCCCTCAACAGCTCGGGAGACAGTGTATGAACACATCAACTATTGAAAAAGATAACGAGGAAATCTGCATACTGATGCTCAATGTTGCGCCGGAACTAGAGGAAGATCTGGTTGATTACCTGCTTTCCATTGAGCAGATAGTCGGTTTCACCTCCTATACAGTTTACGGTCATGGCCAGCATCAAGGACTCAGCGTGGCTGAGCAGGTTTCGGGTAGGCGCAAGCGTTCTCAATACGAATTGATTGTCAATGAGTCGTTTATCCCTCTCATTCTCGCTGGACTGGCCGAGGCAGTGGGCCGTGACATCACCTATTGGCAACAAGCTGTGAGTAATTTCGGCAGGATCGAAGGCTAATAAAATTTATTGATGCTTGATCAAAAACACATTCCTCAAACCTTAATTGGTGAAAGCTAACCGTCATCATTTATTGCCTGGTTTCTCAATAAATACCATGTTGGTGCAGATAGGATGATTGCTGTGTGGGTGTCCAAACTCAATTGGACTCTCTTAGACTGTGGTGATTACAGAAGATGTCACACTGGCAATTTTATTACCGTATGCTAACCAGTTAGCCACATTAAAAATTGCCATTCAGGCGATGATACGGGACATCAAACCGCCTGTATGGAAACATGTCACCATTATTGAATAAGCAAAAGTTGCTGGTGAACTGGTCAAGCTTAAATCCTCATTAAAATATGCGTATCATCAATAAGCCCCTAAGAGAAAGGATATCGAATGATGAAAACAAAAAGTCGTTTTGTAGAGCGTTTAAGTTGGTTTCTTGATGAGAGCATTACCCTTCCGGGGGGCTATAAAATTGGACTGGACGGTTTTATAGGACTGATTCCTGGCATAGGTGATTTTATAGGGGGACTATTATCCAGCGTCATTATCTACAAAGCTCACCAAATAGGCGTGCCACGAATGATTCTGGGCAGGATGATCATCAATATGATGATAGATACGGTTCTGGGTGCGATACCGCTTGCCGGCGACGTGTTTGATTTTGTCTGGAAAGCTAATAAACGCAATGCGACATTACTGAACGATTATCAACAACAGCCTGAAAAGGTTTATCGAAAATCGCTGCTGGAGAATATTGTCTTTCTAGCCGTGTTACTGGGCATCCTGGTGCTGATGATCGCATTGATTGGCTGGATAATTGGTTTGATCGCAGCAGCTATAAATAGCTAGAGTCAAAAAACTGAGGGTATTCGCATCGATACCCATTATCGATCTCGATCCTGTTTATGGAGAAAATGTTTATGTCTCGCCTGCTTTGCATCGCTTTGATGATGTTCACTTTGCCGGTTCTGGCCACGGAAAATCATTACGGCCCCAGACTGGAAGGTTTTGAGTATCCATTTACCGTTGACTATTTCCAGTTTGATTCACAAGGTCAGTCACTTGAGATGGCCTTTCTGGATATTCAGCCTGAAACACCCAATGGTCAGACAATGGTACTGCTGCATGGCAAAAACTTCTGCGCAGCCACTTGGGAAGGCACTATTCAATTCCTGACAGAGAATGGCTATCGTGTTATCGCGCCGGATCAAGTCGGCTTCTGTAAATCGAGTAAACCTGAGCATTATCAATTCAGCTTTCATCAATTATCCGCCAACACCAGCGCTTTACTCGATCATTTAGCTGTTGAGCGTTATTCGGTTATGGGCCATTCAATGGGCGGTATGCTGGCCACTCGTCATGCTTTGTTAAACCCTGACAAGGTTCAGCAGTTAGTGATGGTAAATCCCATAGGCCTTGAGGACTGGCTGGCTAAAGGGGTGCCCTATCGTGAAATTGATGGCTGGTTTCAAAATGCCCTGAAAACCAATGCAGAGAGCATTCGTAATTATCAAAAAAATACCTATTACGCAGGAACCTGGCAGCCTGAATACGATCAGTGGGTGGAGATGCAGGCCGGCATGTTCCGTGGCCCGGGAAAGGAAATTGTCGCCTGGAACTCAGCGCTGACCTACGACATGATTCTGACTCAGCCAGTAGTGTATGAATTTAAAAATCTGCAAGTGCCAACTTTATTGCTGATAGGCGAACAGGATAATACAGCGGTTGGTAAAAACCTGGCACCAAAAGACAAACAATCTGAGCTGGGTAACTACCCAAAAATCAGCCAGCAAGTGGCTGATCAAATACCGGATGCCACTTTGATCACTTTTAAAGAGTTGGGGCATTCACCACAAATTCAGACGCCTGATAAATTTCACCAGACATTGCTTGAAAACTTACGCCGATACTGAAAATCCCTGTTGACGGTTACAAAAAAAGGGCCGCAAAGCGGCCCTTCAATTTTTTGCATTACAGCAATTCTTACCAACGCATCATGCGTCTGATAATGCCGTCATTTCGGTACGAATGGTAAATCGCCCCACTGACATGCACAGCAACTAATGCCAACAGAATCCATGCTGAGTAAGTGTGTAACTCACCCCAGAATTCATTCATATCTTCGTTGGCTTCAGCAATGCGTGGCAAGGTAAATAACCACCACACTTCGGTATCCCACTTGGTATGCGCCGAAGAGAGATAACCACTGATACAGACAAAAAAGATCAGACCGTACATGGCAATGTGCGCCAGAATCGCTGACTTATGCATCCACGGCGTCATATCTTGGGCCGAGGGCGGTGCAGGCGGATATTTAAATCGCACGTACAGCATAATAATTAGCAATACCACCAGCGTCAGACCAATATTTTTATGTAATTGGAATGGAAAAGCCCGGAATTGTAACTCTTGCGATGGTAATGGCAGCCCCATCATCCACCAGCTGGAAATAAAGAGAAAAAATATCGAAACGGCCAGTAGCCAATGAATAACAACGACCGCTCTGTTAAAACCTTGTCTTTGCATAATGTCTTCCAACTAAATTATTTTAAGAATCAGGCAACTTCGCGATTAACGCGCGCCGCTTCCGTATGTCTTCCTGCGATAGCACCGACCAGCAACATCAAGTGCAGAATAAACCACAGCAAAATGCTCCATAGGTACATATCCCGCAAGATAGGTCCGGTACTCACGACAGCAGAAAATTGCAACAAGTCAACCACTGCCAGTCCGATAAACACCACCACCGCGGCAGCAGAAGACCAAGGGGTGTAATTCACCAAAGCGCCACCAATTATGACTGAGGCAAAAGCCAGTAATGTACCAGCCGCTGCCAACGTCATCATCGTTGATGGGAACCAGTCTGGTGTAGATAAAGCGACTCCCTGAACATGAGCAACAAGGTATTCACATTCAGCAACACTGATACCTTCTTCTTCAAGTTCTTCCAAAGGACAATCGGCTTCTGGCATTTCGCCCGATACCGGCATATTTGATGTCATAACATATTGTTTCATTATCTCGGTACCATGCATGGCTGTCAGAAACACACCAAGCATGATCGCCACTACGCCAAGAATACTGGCCCAGTTAGGCGTAGAGCTATTATTAAGATCATTGGATACCATAAGCACCTGCCCTCAATTATTATTGATTAATTATTTCGAACAGAAAACAGTTCCGTCTGGTGGACGTCTACTACTCTCTCCATTTATATAACCCTTTGCTATTTCACTGCTTAGGGTCTGCAAACGTTTGGCTAACATACACGCATTACTCACTCACGCTGGTTTAGTCTTATTATGTGAGAGCTGCCGCCAAACGAATAAAACCTGTGACATGTAAGGTTTTTATAAGTTCTTATCACAGGAACCATTCCCTTAAATAAGCATAACTGCTATTGAAGCTTACTGCTAACCAAGACAAATTACTGTCGTTAAAAATAGGGTGTATCCTTTACCTACCGTTTCATTTACTGAACCAACTGAACCATGAACCAACGCCAACTCCCAATCAAAAAACTGCTATTGAACTGTGATATGGGCGAGAGTCTCGGGCCGTGGTCTATGGGGATGGATGAACAGATTATGCCCCTGGTGGATATGGCCAATATCGCCTGTGGCTTTCATGCTTCTGATCCCGTCACCATGACCCGAACCGTCCTGTTGGCGAAACAAGCCAAAACACAAATTGGCGCCCATCCAAGTTATCCCGATTTGATTGGCTTTGGCCGTCGCAGCATGCAATGCACACCACTGGAAATTATTTCCATGGTGCAATATCAGATTGGCGCTTTGGATGGCATCTGCCGGGCACATGATTCTCGTGTTGAATATGTCAAACCACATGGCGCGCTCTACAACGATATGATGCGAGATCCCGATATTCTGCGTGCAGTACTTGAGGCCATTACCTCTTACGATAGCAACTTGCCCTTGATGGTGCTGGCCTCCACTGATAATCGTAAAACTGAATCGATTGCTGCAGAGTTTGGTATCAAATTACTATTCGAAGCCTATGCTGATCGTGCCTATGAGAATAACGGCCAGCTGCGCGCCCGCACTCAGGAAGGCGCTGTTTATCATTCAGAACAGCAAATCCTTGAACAGGCGTTATTGCTGGCCACCGAAGGTAGCGTCATCAGCCGAAATGGTCAGCGATTAAAGCTCGATGCTGACACTTTATGTGTACATGGCGATAACGCTGAATCGGTTAAGGCTGTTCGACATATCCGCAACTCCTTCAACAAACTATATCGCTGCTGATGAAACTCGAGTTTCATATTGAACATGCTGGACCGGATGCCGTGTTAATCCGGTTTGGTGATCAGATCAATACGGATCTGGTCCCCATCATTCGTGCTGCCACTAAACGGCTGCAAAAAGAATTTCAGGAAGAAATTCGTGGCTTGGTGCCAAGCTATACCACCCTGATGCTTTGTTATGATCCACGAAAAAATGACTTCCCCAGTATTCAGGATAAAATTCAGCAGCATCTTGCTAACTTGAATATCAGCCCTAACGAAATGGGTAATCTGGTTGAGATTCCGGTGTGGTATCACCCCGATGTGGGGCCTGATTTACAACATGTTGCCGACTATCATCAAATCAGCATTGATGACGTTATTCACCGGCATAGTGAAACCATTTATCAAATCTTTGCCATTGGCTTTGCACCTGGCTTTGCTTATATGGGCAATGTATCGGACCAACTTGCCACACCAAGACTGACAACACCACGGCCTCATGTTGCAGCTGGTTCAGTTGCCATTGCCGATCAACAAACAGCGGTTTATCCGATCAGTACACCTGGTGGCTGGAATATTCTGGGACGTACGACGATGAAAATGTTTGATCGTCACAGCCCGAAATTATGCCCGGTGCGCCCCGGCGACAGAGTGAAATTTGTCTCTGTCAGTAAAGCAGAATTTCTGTTGGCAGGAGGCCAGCTCGAATGACGCAGCCGGGTTTAAAAGTGCTCAAACCCGGCATTTTAACGCTGGTGCAGGATTTGGGACGCTTTGCCTATCAACATATCGGACTCTCCCCCGGCGGTGCTGCCGATGAACATGCTTTTTTATGGGCAAACCGCTTACTTAATAACCGCTCTAATACTCCTGCGTTGGAGATATGTTTTGGTGGTTTACAACTTGAAGTATTAGCTAATACCAATATCGCCATAACCGGCGCCGAGATGAACGCCACTCTCAATAACCAACCCATTGAAAACTGGCAGACGCATACCCTCAAGCTGGGCGATAAACTGAGTTTTGCCCATGCCTCTTCAGGAATACGCAGCTACCTAGCAATACAGGATGGTTTTGAGTTACAACCCAGCTTTGGCTCTGTCGCGACGGTCATGCGAGAAAAAATCGGCGGCATTGACGGTTACGGCAATCCGTTAAAAGCCGATGACTTTTTGCCATGCAGTCAACACAAACCAAAACTGACAACGCATGTACCACCCTTATTTATCCCCGATTACCAGCGCTCTTTAATTCTCAGCGTCATTCCCAACGAACAAACTGATCAATTTGACGAAGCCGAACTGGAAAAGCTTTATCACTGGACCTATCGGATTTCGACGCAAAGCGATCGCATGGGGATAAGACTGGAAGGCGAGCCGATAATGCCTAATGTACAAGGCATTATTTCCGAAGGCATCCCCTACGGCACCATTCAACTGCCCCCTGATGGTCAGCCAATCATCTTGCTGAAAGATCGTCAGACCATGGGCGGCTATCCCAAAGTTGGCACCTTGTTTGTACTTGATGCGTTTTTACTGGCCCAGCAACAAGCCCATACCGAAGTGAGATTTACCCAGATTTCGCTGGAAGAAGCTCAGGAAAAACTGCGTTATTTCTATCGGTTTTTTGGTGTGTAAGTATCCAGTCGATAAAAATTCATATCGTTTCATAATCAGAACATTCCCATCTGAAACGTTCTCTCAATGACCGTTACAACATCTTTAACCTCGCTTGCGTTTCTCCATTATCCTTTCGACGAACGGTGTCAGAATGATTTCCATCGCCAGGCCCATCTTGACGCCAGGCACCACGATATTGTTGGGACGTGACATGAACGAGTCTTTCAGCATCGACAGGTAATAGGGAAAATCCGCCACTTGCGGGTTCTTGAAACGGATCACACACAGACTTTCATCCGCGGTCGGTATTTCACGCATCACAAAAGGGTTGGACGTATCGATGAGTGGCACCCGCTGGAAGTTGATATGGGTACGGGAAAATTGTGGTGTTATATGGTGAATATAATCTGGCATCCGTTTGAGGATGACGTCCACTACGGCATCCTGCGAATAGCCACGATTGGCGCAGTCACGTTTGATTTTTTGAATCCATTCGATATTGATAACCGGCACCAC
>NZ_DFTU01000030.1:21734-21956 GCF_002379485.1 Methylophaga sp. UBA4204
TTGATAACCGGCACCACACCAATCAACAGATCGGCATACTGGGCAATATTGACTTCATCGGTCACCACACCGCCATGCAACCCCTCATAGAACAGTAAATCACTGTCATTATCGATTTCTTTCCACTTGGTAAAAGTGCCGGGAGGTTGATTATATCTGGTGGCTTCACACTGATCATGAATGTAGTGACGCTTTTCGCCACGACCCGTTTCAGAGTAGGTA
>NZ_DFTU01000030.1:22028-45056 GCF_002379485.1 Methylophaga sp. UBA4204
ACCGTTTCAGAGTAGGTTTGGAATAGTTTTTCCAATTTATCCAGACAGTTTGCTTCTGGCCCGAAGTGGGTTAGCGAACGGCCTTCTGCTTCAGCATTGATGACTTCAGCACGCATTTCTTCACGGGTGTATCTGTGAAAGCTATCGCCCTCAATAACAACGGGTTTGATATTAGCCCGGCGAAAAATATCTTCAAAAGCATGTTTTACGGTTGAGGTACCGGCTCCTGAAGAACCAGTAACGGCAATAATCGGATGGGAAACAGACATTTAAACCTTCTCCTTGGTGGTGGTCGTTGGGAGGCGGATTTGACTTCTTACGAGTACAATTTCCGGGCTGGGTAGCCGGTCCACGAGAAGGCATCGACCAGGATGTCATTGGTAATGATATAGGGCTGATGTTGAGGTTTACTCTTTACATTGGTTGAGTTCGAGGCGTCCAACATGCCAGTAATGACGCCTCGACCAACCGTAAAAGAAATGTGTTTACATGCTGTTGCCAGATCTAGTAATGCCAAAATATTCATCCTTTCGATTTGCAATTCCATAGGCGGAAAAGCGTGTCACTGATGACCAGTCATTTCTGGTTTTTTTAATCTAGACCAGGGAGGCAATAAATAAAAGGCATAAATATTTATGTTCGGTATAAATAAAATTTATGACTTAAGTCTTAACGACCATTTCATGACAGCACAGGATGGAGTGGTCAGCTAGGTAGCCAGTTTGTGTTGGATGGCTTTTTTATTAGATTAGCCAAAGTGAGATTTAATAATATTCGGTGAGATGGAGCTGAGGAAAAAAAGCGATATCTCTATCGGTTTTTTGGAGTACAGATTTCGTTTTATTCTGTTTTTGGCGTTAATGATAATCCTCATAATAGAATTTATCAGGGAGCTAAAATGTGTTCCTCGTGACTTGATTCAAGCCCTAATACTCCCAGCTACGATAAAGCTCGTTCTTTTCCTTTATATCTTCGTAAAGCCAGACCATTCGGTCCAAGTACCAGCTCTTGCCAAGATAAGCCAATGCAACACCTAGCACAGCGCCCCATACCAAGAAATACACAGTCGCCCAGATCGATAACAACACACCTACAAACGATATTCCATTAAGAATCGCGTGTAGCGGAGTGTTATGGTTACCCGGTATCGGAACAATATCCCGGTTTAAAAAAACACGCTCTCCCAGAACAGCCTTTGATGCCCAGTTTTTGGTAGATTTCGGTTTTTTGAAAAGAATTGGATTGAAAAATAACCACAGAAGCGATGCCAGTCCTGGCACCAAACACCACCAGCCAATCCACTCTCTACTCCAGAACGCGAGAACGATAACAGGAAGCACAGAATATCGGGTCCAGACACTGATTGGATTCGCGTGCCTCATCCAGTTGTCATCATCAAGCTTAAAAAGCCCTGCAATCTTGCGTTCTAATGTCATTTCACATTACCGATAGGTTAATCACCCGGTTCGAGTAAAATAGCCAGCATTTGAAGCCTCTTGATCTCAAAGTCTCTTTTCTAAACCTAACAACCCCGAAACAGCCATGCATGAATGAGCTTGGTATAGCGCGGCATCACCACATAGACCATCAGCAAAACCGCAATACCGGTGATGATCAAGGTATCCAGATAATGATTATCAGGCAGTCCCAGCTTGTGAAGTGGTGGCAGCAAAAACGGCAATAGCAACACCAGCGGATAGATAGCTGACTAGGTGACCAAAGCCTGTTTCCAACGAACCGGCGTTTTAGTATTTGCTTGCTCCGGAGTAAACCAGAAATCCAGCCCGCTATTAATATAAAAATCGTCGCCTTTCACCAACAATGGCGACACCTTGGCGATCAACTCATTGCGTTTGGCGGACTCCATCCAGCCACGTAAATGTGACTGTGTATCAAAGCGAATAATAATCGTATATGTTTCAGTCAAACCGGCAATGGGCCGGATGACATTCAAATCCAGATGCCCCGGCGAGCTTTTACAATGTGGGGAAATTTCATTTAACCATTCTTCATATTCGGCATGTTTATCCTTATCCACCTGATGGGTGATAACTGCCGTCGCGCCTTCGGTTATAGGGTCCAGACGATTTTGTTGCATTGTTCACTTCCTAAACATCTAGTACATCAAGGGAAAGCTACCCTCCCCTTTGATTTCATTAGTCTTACTTATTGCGTACATTCCGCACTAAAAAAGAATTACCGGTGCCACGTTTTAATTCAAATAAATCAATGGCTTTAAACAGGCTACTGAGATTCTTAAAGCCATAATTCCGGGTATCAAACGAGGTCTTGTTAGAAATATTTGATCCAACAGGGCCAAGCGCCGCCCAGCCATCTTCATCTTCGGTTGCCTCAATGGCCTGCCGCAGCAAATGAATCAGTTTGGTATCGGATTTAATGTTCTTGGGTTTAACCGCTGTTTTGGTGACTTCTTTTTCCTGATCCAGAAACAGAAATTTGGAGCACGCATTCACAAATGCCGACGGTGTTTTCCGTTCACCAAACCCCAACACAACCTTCCCTTCCGCTAATGCTCTGGTCACCATCGGCGTAAAATCACAATCCGATGACACAAAACACATCACATCAATCTGCTTGGTATACATCACATCCATCGCATCAATAACCAATGCGATATCTGACGCATTTTTCCCCTTGGTTAAATCATATTGCTGGATGGGTTGAATGGCATATTCATGCAACAGATCTTCCCATGCCTTTAGCGTAGGCGACTTCCAATTGCCATATGCTTTACGGATAGTGACCACACCATAGTTTGCGACCTCGCTCAGCACATCTTCAAACTTACTCGCGGGCGCATTATCAGCATCAATAAATAATGCGATTTTCTGTTTTAGTTCATCCATGGTTGCACCTCATGCGAATATAGATTTGTAGATGGTTAGCTATCTATTGATACTAAATTTTTATGACGACCTTATCACTGATGGCTGGATGGACTTCAATTGACTCTGACCCTTTCGATCTTATTAATTTTTACAGAACACATATCTAATTCCGACAAAGAATCACCACCCTATTCCTCAACGAAAATGACCACGATTTAACCGGCCATCCGATTAGCAACCGCAGCAATTTCTTCTTCTGTGAGACGATCAAGTATCCAGCCTTTTGCAAACTTTGCTGTTTCTGATTTGGGCAGTTGACTCTCATCAAGGTCTCTAATTCGGACACGCGCGGGCATTGCAGCACCCTCACCTACAAATATCGCTTCTTGCTGAGCAAGATTAGGCAAAGCCTTCGTCATTCCCGAGAGACCATCTGGAAGGAAACGAGAAACATGTTGTTGGTCTGCAGCATTCGTAAGTCTCAGCACAAGCCATGTACCACACTGAGAAATCACAGTACTTTCAACGTCTGCAGGCCTCTGGCTAACGAGCATTAGCCCGATCCCATACTTTCGTCCTTCGCGAGCGATTCGGCGGATAGCAGTTTGAGCCGCTACATACTCAGCCTCTCCCCTATCGGGAACATATCTGTGAGCTTCTTCGCAAACTAGTACCACTGGATCTCGCTTTCTTTCTTCAGTTGTTTGGTAAACTTTGTACTGAAACAAAAGACGAGCAAGCATTGCTGCAAGCGGTCCTGCCACTTCATTTGGAAGACCAGAAATGTCCAAAATACGAATGTCCTTATCGACAGCCCCTTCACCTTGGATCTGACCAACCAATTGGGCAATGATACGCTCAAGTTTTGGGCTCTCATTATTCCACTCCCGCATCATAAAACGAATTCTTGGGTAACGCCTCAATACTGAGAGCTTATCCAAAATAGATTTAAACCTCGTGGCGAAATCTGAGGCTGTAACGCTTTGAAGTTCCGAGCCCTGCACGCGCGCTGCTTGCAAGTAGAAAATGTGGTTGTAGAACTCTTGAAGGCTAAAGGGCCTTGGCTTATCGTGGTCAAACTCAACCAACTTTTCGAATGTAACTCCTTCCTTTGGTCTTGGCGCGTCGTGGTCCAAGCCATCGGTCGGGGCTACGCCACCATGGGCAGTTGGGGAAGGGTCAACTAGGTCGGCAGCAACCATGCGTGCGTAGGTAATGGCTTTGTAGACAATGTTGTTCTGAGAAGTTGCTTCTTGTTCAGTTTTCCCAATTACTAAAGTTCTGAATTAATCCGCAGACATCAGCCAATAGGGCAGGCTTATCGGAGAGCCAACTGTCTCTTCGTTTCCAAGTGGATCGTATGCCCGATACACGATCGCTCGTTCTTTGAATGCGTGTCCATATTCTCCATGGGGATCAATAACAATGATCCTCGGATGACATATTGCGTTTGGCTCTGGGGTGTGCTCCAGCATGCTATGAAGTAAAGCGGCTACCGCACCAGACTTTCCTGACCCAGTAGAGCCGAGTACGGCGCAATGCATTCCAAGCATTTTATCCACATTTGCTCTACAGACGGCATTATCTGCTCCAACATAGTGAGCAAATGGAACAAGTGGGCTATAGGCACCGTCATTTTGTTGCCCTTCCGCAGCCGAATAAATCTGACCAGTCTCCTCGCGAGTAAGCAAATGCACACTCTGCCGGGGTAACGGGTAAGTAGTTACACCCCGGATGAACCGCAATTTCTGTTCCGTCGCGTTCCAGACCCCCTCAGCAAAAAGTTCGACCTCCATTAGTCTTTGGTCCGCATCAGGAGGTATAGGCTTAGTGATTTCCAGTAATTCTTCAGAGCGCATGCGCAATAGTGTTACAAATCCGAACACAAGACGTCTTCCGAAATGGACTTTAACGATGCTGCCGATTTGTCCAATCGGATACACTCGACCTTCGAAAGTTCTAGTGAGCTCAGTGACATCCCCTGATAACTCAACCCGAATCGAAGTTCCAGAGACTTCGACGATATGCCCAACCTTCAAATCTGGAATTAGATCAAATGTATTCATACCGTGAATGCCTCTGCTCCACTATTGAGTATTTTAGTGACTCCAGAAAACGTCCACCAATCTAGCTTCGCTGGGTCAATCTGGGGTACATGTGGACCACCTGGCCCAACATATAATCCATCTTCGGTAATCACATAAACTCGCTTGCCCCATGAACTCGCTCTCCACTTTTCAAGAATAGGATTAAGTTTTGAAGCAAAGGCAAGTAGAGTTGTTTTATTCTCTGGGCGCTGAAGCGCTAGCTCTATCTCTTGGTTAATATGTTCATCCCCGAAACTGTAACCGCAGGTTGCAAGTACGTTCTCCTCTGGAGCACAAAGAGTGCGACGTAGAAGCTCAAACTGAGCAGCGAAGGGGTCGCGCTGAGTTGCTAGATATTTTGTCGATTGCGGGTAAATGAGAACTCGAGAAATTTTCTTCGGATATAGATCACCATCACGGACTCGCCATACACGATCATCTTCTCCCAAGTGCCAATCAATAGATCCATGAAGCTTAATTACATGTGCACGGTCTCTTAAATTCGGTTCCTCATCACCATACCTATGGCTTCGATACGCGACAGCTCCGCCAGAAAAACCGTCCCAGTAAGAAAAACCACAAAGGGCTAGTGAATCTTCTAGGAGAGTGTCATAGTTGGTAGTGAATAGCCGGACTGCTCTTCGGCGCTCCGCGATTCCCGCTTGGCTTCGATTAAATAGAGCTGAAACGAACGCAGCATGCTGGTCAATAACGACAATCCGTTTCTCATGTGTTCCGATTATCTCCGACGTACCATCTGGTTTGGCTGGTGTATATCCCCATCGAATTGTTTCAGCAATCCACGTCAGAATTCTTTGATGAAGCTTATCTAAATCTTCTACCGAGAGCTTGATGGAACCAAAAGTAACGTTTTTGTCCTTGGATCGGTCAGCAATCGCACGGTGATCACCCAGTTGACTCAAAATGTGTTCTATATGAGAGTTATCAGAAAGCTGATTCTTAATGAGCTCCAGAATAGAGAAGTCGTTTGGCTCCCCTTCGGTTTTTGCCTTCGCGAAAACTCGCTCAGTTAATGGCCACATCAGTGGAATGCCTGCATCAAGACTGATTCCCGCACCAAACAACCATGACTGATTGCTTGCTGCCAAAAGATTATCAAGCTGATCTAAAAGGTCTTTTGTATTCGTGTCCATTAAACAGAAATTCCTCTTAGTGATGTAAACGAACAATGCATCAATAAGGATTTATGCATTGTAATAATTATTAATACTATCAAGGGGTCAGCCAACTTGATTTTGATTTTCTGCTGTTTGGGAAGGTGTGTTTTCCATAACATTTCCATTTCTCAAATCCATTGCGGATGTAGTGGGTTGAATATTTCACAGATTTCAATTACTTGCAAACTCAGTAACTTATTGGGAGCTGATTAATCAGATTTAGCTGGTTATCAAGATGCTTAACTATCAGACAAATTGGGCTCAGGTTTCAAAAACGGTGCTGGATCAACCGGACCGCCTGAGTAAATGCCAAAGTGAAGATGTGGTGGCGTGGTGATAGCATTGCCGGTGTTACCGACATAGCCGAGTATGTCGCCTTTTTTAACCTTTTCGCCGGATTCAACGGCGAATGAGTCCAGATGGGCATAATAATAACGAGCACTGCCGAACCCAATCATGCTGCCCGATAGCCAGACATGTTCACCACCTCTAGCGCCTGTTCCGGTTCGGACATAACCATCAATAACCGCTGTAACTGGTGTTCCCCTTTCTGCAAAGATATCCACGCCGTGATGCTTCCGGACACCGCCATCACGATCAACACCGAAAGTACTACCAATATCCCGTTGGCCTGCTCCCTCTACAGGGAATGGTAATGAACCGCCATTGGCCATTGCCAGTGAATATTCTGCATTGGCAAATAACTCTGGTTGCAGAACGATGCGGTAGGCACCCGCTTTGGAGACAACCTCACTATTGGTTGTGTCATCTGCGTTAAGTTCTGTGATGGTTGACCATTCTTGATCGTTTTTTTCACGCCGCTCAAGGCTGGCGTAAAGCCTACTTTCAGCAGTATCCAAACGAGAAAATTGCCATATCAGCTTTTCGCCTCGTTCAAGTGACACCTGATAAACATGAGCCTCAACTTCATCGCTCGCAAAGGATTCGGTTGTGCGGTATTGACCGGCTGCTTGCACTGGCTGCTCACCCGCCAGATCTACAGCCTCTATCCAACGCTGCCCCATTGGGCTATCCAATAATCCCGCCATTCGTAAACGCCAGATAAACAGATCTCTTGGAGACCAGCCCAATACATCAAAGGCAATGTAATGGAGTGCATTTTCGCTGCTTTCTACTGCGTTTTGTCTTAAGTCATCACGCGCAATCAGAACAACAACTAATAAAGCTAACAGACCAAAAAATAACCACGATCGTATGATTCGTTTCTTTGGATTTATTGGCGACTGATCAACAGTGTCATGCCCTGTCTGAACATTGTCAGGCTCAGACACTTGATCGCTATCAGTTGCTTTGGTCGGGTCACTCATACCAACGTTCATCTCTTCTTAGATTATTGATGCGACAACTTCCAGGGTCTGTTTATCTCTCCCCTTTTTACTTTTTTAAACCATTAGCTCAATGTTTAGTTGCCAGTATTTTGTGATAACCAGAATGAGATCTTACTTCGCATTTGCAAATGTTAATTATTATCAATATCATTTGCGTCCTTTTTTTAATAAAATTAGGACACACATGGTGAACACAAAAAAACGACTCATTTCTACTTTAGTGACATGCTGTTCAATTTATTCGCTTCCCTTACTAGCAGATGACACTACCAGCTCAGCAAAGACTATGAATCCTTTAGTAGTAACTGGTCAGGCATACAAAGGCTATGCACAGTTTTCACCAACATCAGGAAGTAAGACAGATGCGGAATGGCTTGATGTTCCCCAGTCTGTTTCTGTAGTAACGGATACTGAAATTACGGATCGTGGGGCGGTTCGTTTAGTTGACGCCTTAAATGGTGTGGCCGGTGTCAACAATACGCTTGGAGAAGGCAGCCGCGATCAATTTGTTATTCGCGGATTTGATGCCTTGAATGATGTCTATCGTGACGGCATGCGTGATGATACTGGCTTGCAGTCTTATCGTAGCTTAGCGAATATTGAGCAAATCGAAGTAGTTAAAGGCCCCGCGGGTGCTTTGTATGGACGTGGTTCGACAGGCGGGCTGATTAACCTGATTACTAAACGTGCTAATGGTGATGATTTCACACGTTTGAATGCAAGTATTGGTAGTCATGGAAAAATGGTAGGCCGTGTAGATAGCTCGACATCATTCTCAAATACTGTCAATGGCCGTATCAATGTAGAGGTCCGCAAAGCAGATTCATTTGTCGATCATGTCGATTCAAAAGATTATTTCATTGCGCCAACACTGCGGTTTACCCCGAGTGATAATCACACTTTAGATGTGGATTTGGAAATATCAAAGCAAGACCTGGTGCCTTATCGTGGTGTGCCTTCAGTAGATGGTAAACCAGTGAATGTTTCACGTAGTACCTACTTTGGTAGCAGCAATGATTACCAAGAATCAAAAAGTGTACGTTTCTCTCTGAACGATGAATTCAAATTCACCCCGAATTTAATCTGGAATAACCGTGTGGTGATTAGCCGTGTTGAATTGGAACAGCAAGGCACGAGACAAGGCAATGTGACTGGCGACACGGTCACACAAACAGTCAGTAATTTTGGTTATGACCCTCGTCGTTTTAATGCACTGCAATCAGAATTAAAATGGTCTGTCGGCGCACATGAATTATTGTTCGGTGGTGAATATACACAAACCAAGATTGATTTAGATTTTGGTCGAGTAACGAAAGCAAACCAATCGATCTATGATCCGGTCACTGAACATGTGGTTAATGGTGGTTTCGAGCCATTTAGAAAAAATGACACCAAAACCTATGGCTTGTATTTGCAGGATATGTACACCATCGGTGATCTGACACTGACTGGTAATGTTCGTCACGACAAAATGGAGCTGGAACAACAGCGTGTGGGTAACCCGAAAGAAAATCTGGATGACGACAAATGGAGTTATCGTGTTGGCGCCAGTTATCGTCTGACTGAGGATTTATCGACCTATGCGACGTTTTCACGCTCATGGCAACTGCCTAATGCCGGCATTTTTGTTAGCAATGGTGCGGCTGAGTTTTACTCGGCTGATCTAAAAGAAATTGGCTTTAAAGCTTATACATTAGATGATGCGTTGATGTTTAATGCTGCCATATTTCAAATTGAACAAGAGCGCCCTGTAACGGATACAATAACGGGCGATGTTACAGATCGAGATACCTCACGTCATAACGGCTTTGAATTAGAGCTACGCGGGCAGTTAACAGAACAGTGGAGTGCTACAGCCAGCTATACTTATTTAGATGCTGAAGATAAAGATACAGGTAAAAAACCAAATGATGTATCTGATCAATTATTCTCATTAGGTTCCACATATCAAATCGATAGTCACTGGCGAGTGGGTGGCAACATCAAATATGTGGGTGAACGATATGCTGGAAATAACGAAGCGGTTAAGTTAGATAGTTATACTTTAGTGGATTTAATGGCCGCTTATCGGGTGGGAAAGCATAGCGTTCAGTTCAATGCCTACAATATCTTTGATGAAGAGTACTTCCTCGGGGCAACAGGTGGAGCGTCAGGACGTAACCAAATCGGTTATGGAGCACCAGCTGAATACATGGTGAGCTATGGCTATGAATTTTAAGCTGGAATAAGTCAGCACGCTATATTTCGACGGGCTATAAAGCCATGCGAAATTAGGCAAAAGCCGAGAGCTTTTTAATGGCAACCAAAAAAGTGGACAGTTTTTATATTAAAAAATAAATCTGTCCCCTTTTTTTCCGAAGTACTCCATGAATCTCATACTCAGGTTTATAGTGTCTTATCTCCAGAATTTTGGCACTGTAAAAACTTTTGGCTTATCCTGCGTCTAACCATACATAATCTATTGGTAATTAATTAATGGCTAAACCACAGTCTCTTTTTCATTATTTGCTTATCGGCTTCTTTATGCTGTCGATGCTTATGCCTGCTGCGCATGCAGAAAGTAATGATATGGCTGTGCACCATGAAATGAGTCAACAACAGCATGATTGTGATTCCGATGCTGAACCTCAAGCAAAACACGATGCCAATTCGCATTGCGCCAGTGATCATTGTCATTGTGCAGCAGCCAATTGTCATGCATCCGGTGTTTTAGGTTTTCAATCTGTTTTTACTGCTTCACTCTATTCACAAAGTCGCTTGGCCATTGCTGCTGAGCAGCTTGTTCGTCAATCTC
The DNA here is from genome assembly GCF_002379485.1 of Methylophaga sp. UBA4204. Classification (NCBI taxonomy): domain Bacteria; kingdom Pseudomonadati; phylum Pseudomonadota; class Gammaproteobacteria; order Thiotrichales; family Piscirickettsiaceae; genus Methylophaga; species Methylophaga sp. UBA4204. The sequence goes on from NZ_DFTU01000030.1 coordinate 32,286, forward strand.
CTACCAAACTAGAACGCCCTCCCCGCAGCTAATCCTCCCGTTGTAGCGGGTATCGTCCGATACCCAATCGAAACACGTTGAGGATAGATCTCATGAAACAATTTACACGCTGGCTGATCGCTATTTCAGCCGTATTATTACCCTTCTCCGCCATAGCGGATGTGACCGAATATACCTTGGTCATTGATCGTGAACCGATCAATATTACGGGCAAAACCGTAGAACGCATCACTATTAACGGTGGTATTCCCGGCCCGATACTGGAATTCACCGAAGGTGATGAAGCGGTTATCCATGTCATCAATAAACTGGATGAGCCGACCTCTGTGCATTGGCATGGCTTATTGCTCCCCCCCGAAATGGATGGTGTACCGGGCCTGGGTGGTTATGAAGCCATCAAAGCCGGTGAAACGTTTACCTATCGTTTTACCCTGCGTCAAAACGGCACTTACTGGTATCACGCTCATAGCGGTACGCAGGAACAGGATGGGCATTACGGGGCGTTGGTGATTTACCCCAAAGATGAACCGGTGGTTCAAGCTGATCGAGATTATGTGGTGCTATTGTCGGATTTCAGCAATGAAATCGGTCAGCAGATTTTCAACAACCTGAAAAAAAGCCCGCACTACTACAATTATTCACAACGTACTGTCGGCGACTTTTTCAGTGAAGTTCGCAAGCAGGGTTTAGCTTCCGCCTGGCAGGATGTTCGCCCTTGGGGAGAGATGCGGATGTCACCCACCGATCTGGCCGATGTGCGTTACGATGCGTTTCTGGTCAATGGTCAAACCAACGAACAAAACTGGACGGGACTTTTCAAACCCGGTGAACGTGTGCGATTGCGCTTTATCAATGCTTCGGCCATGTCGATGTATGACGTAAGGATTCCGGGTTTGCAAATGACCGTGATTCAAGCTGATGGACAGTACATCGAGCCGGTCACCGTAGATGAATTCCGTTTTGCCGTGGCCGAAACCTATGATGTGATTGTGACGCCGGAGGCGGATCAGGCTTACACCATTGCAGCGGAATCTATAGACCGTACCGGATTTGCTTTAGGTACGCTCGCCCCACGAGCAGGCATGAATGGAATGGTGCCAGCACACCGACCCCGTTCATTATTAACCATGGCTGATATGGGCCACGATATGGATCACGGCGATCATCAGATGAGCCAGACTGATTCGATGGATCATAGTGGACACGATATGCATGGCGATGATCATCAGGCGATGCAGGAAGATGAACCCGCTGAAATGCAAAGTGGCTGGGCCGATGCCAGTACACCAGAAGGTCACAAAGCGTTGCAATAAAGTGATTTAAGAGCACTGGGCACTCAAGATGATCTGCGTCCTGCCGAAAGGGAAATTGTGGTCAAATTAGGCGGCACCATGGAACGCTTTATCTGGACGTTAAATGGCCATAAATATGGCGATCCGGGCTTTGAACCGATCAAACTTAGCTATGGTGAACGGGTCAGGCTGATTTTTAAAAACGAAACCATGATGGCGCATCCAATGCATTTACATGGCATGTTTGTGCAGCTGGAAAACGGTCAACCCGGTGAAAAACTACCCAACAAACACACGGTAAATGTCGCACCTGGCACAGAGTATTCGGTATTACTGACAGCGGATGAACCCGGTGAATGGGCATTTCACTGTCACCTGCTCTATCACATGTCTGCTGGCATGATGTCTTCCGTAGTGGCTGCTGAGTATGACGAAGATGATTTACCAGCTGCTCCACCAGCACAACAAGAGATGGGAGGTCATCATGAGCATCACTAAATCCAATCTATTTTTGACCATCGTGTTGAGTCTGTTTATCTCCAGCAGCCATGCCGATGAAAATTATGATGGGCATGGACACGAGCATGAATCGCAAATCTTTCATGCCTTATGGTTTGAAGCCCAACATGGCGGTGGCAGTGAAGGTGATAAATCGCATATTGAATGGGATGGCTGGATCGGCGGGGACTATCACAAGCTCTGGCTCAAAGGTGAACTGGAAGGCCACAAAGGCAAGCTGGAACAAAGCGAAGTCTGGGCGTTGTACAGCCGAAATGTGCACGACTTCTGGGATGCCCAACTGGGTCTGCGTGTGGATACCCAACCAGAATCGACCCGCTATCTAACGTTGGGCTTTAATGGTCTGGCACCCTATCTGTTTGAAACTCAGGCGCATCTGTTCATCAGTGATTATGGTGATGTCAGTGCCCGGCTGAAACAGAAAAACCATCTGCTGTTCACCCAGCGGTTTGGCTTCGAACCCTACTATCAACTGGACTTTACTGCCCAGAATGTTGAACGTCAGGAATTAGGCCGGGGCTTAAGCGAGGGTGAAATCGGCTTCAAACTGTTTTATGAAATCACCCGTAAAGTCGTGCCTTATCTGGATCTGAAATACGAACGCAAATTTGGCCGAACGGCGTCTATCGCCAGAAATGCCGATGAGAGCGAAGAAGACTGGATTGCTTCCATAGGTATCAAACTGCTTTTTTAATTTGGGTATTAAGTCAGAAAACTGGTTCCCACGCGCTGCGTGGGAACTCCATTACTCAGCACACCATTACTCACTGATTGACCTAAATTGAAGCCTGATTAATAAATTTGCTCTAAATTTGGGCAAAATTATCGAATTCTCTCAATACCGTTTTAATGACAAAAATTCTCGTTTTCCTCTTAAAGCTATTGGTTTTGCTTGGTTAAGTTTTTCAGACAACTTGTAAAGCCACTCTCAAACTAACACGGTGCATTTTTTGCTTATACATCAGATTATTAGGCTTAACAGGTGTCAGCATTATGTTCAGTCAATCTGCCGTATTTGATGATGTGAATCAACATGCCCATTCTTTGCAGAACTGGCCGCAGGAATATGCTCAACTAAGCTCGGGCAAATTTGAAGGTTTCCTTGAAGATATCCAGCTGGATTCCGTGCGGGTTTTTCGTGAACGAATGAAACAAAGCGTAGTGCAGAACACCCATACACCCACTGGCAAAATCAGTTTAATGATTCCTCATCATATGGATGCCAGTGATACTTCTGACCAGGCCCGGCAGATCATGGCCGATGGGGTGACTCTGCTCCCTTACGAAAGTGATTTCGCGTTTGTAGGTCCCGCAGAATTGGATTACAGCGTCATAGCCGTTGATCAGCAACGCCTAAGTCAATTGCTCAGTCCTGAAACCTATTCACGTCTTATCGGGTTTAACAAAAGTCATGGTGTGAAAACGGACTCTGCCACGTTAACCCGGCTTCGTCATCATCTTGCCGCAATGCTGCAGCAGTTAACGTCTATTCCCGAAGACCCGGCATTATCAGAGAGCCAAATCCAGCAACAGCTAAAAGCCATTGAAGACCAGATTATATTAATGGTGTTGGTCATATATGACGCTAAGGAAACCGGCATCAGTCATCCAAAAAGATTGGGCAATCAACATAATTCTATTGTGCAACGCTGCCATGATTATGTGACGTCAAGCGAAGGCAGCTGTGCCAGTGTGGTGGATATTTGTGAGTCATTACATATCCCGCATCGCACATTGAATTACAGTTTTCATAAAGCCACCGGCACCTCGCCGATGCAATATTTGCGGGCTGTTAAACTGAATGCCGCACGGCGTGAGTTATTGCAGACTGCTTTTTCGATAACGGATATCGCCGCCAATTACGGCTTCTTTCATATGGGGTATTTTTCGCAGGAATATCGCCGTTTATTTGGCGAAACGCCGAGCATGACGCGTAAGCTTTATGCCTGATGTTCCGGTTTGCCAATAGGCTAATCCAGCTATTATAAATATCAGCCCACCCAAATATTGATCAGCGACCGAAGAAAGCTGCAGCCAGTCCGGTAAGTTTTTCATCATCATATGGTGATGGTGAGGTTCTGAATGAGTATCGCTGTACATATTTGGGAACACCAGCATCAACATTCCCCACATGACCAACGGCATGATCACCGTTATCAGGGTTAGATTCTGCCAATAACTTGTCTGCTGATGTTTTTGTATCATCATCAAACACAAGACTATTCCGCTTAAGGCCATCAGCCATTTCATCACGCTGTATAACAGTGCACTTTGCATAAATAACGGATGCAATTCCGGTAACATCCACACCCAGGTTAATACGGCAAAGCCACTCATTAATAATGTAAACGGCCAATGTGATTCAACAACACTATTCGCTATCGGACGAGTTGAATGATGCTGCAACGCACTGATCCATAATAACGGTGCAAGATGATGCACCATCACACTCTGAGCGCTGTGCAACCAGATTGAATAGCGCGCCAAGGCATCAAACCACGGTAGCATACCGGTCAAAAACACCACATTCCCGATAATAAATAACAATGGTCGGTTGATTAGTTGATTGGCAACAGTCCATTGATGCAGCGTGATCACAAAGATCACACTGCATAACAGATCCACCGTGGTGAGCAGCATCGTATTGACTTATTTGGAGCAGCAACTGCCAGAAGCAGATGCGGTATCAACACTATAGCCATCCACCTCTTTCGGCAGATCCATTGCCGGATTGCCGTCAAAGAAGTTATTGGGTTTTAACGAAAAGCCAACGTACTCCACCGGCATAATTGGAAAATCTTCCGGTTTGCAGACATGCGTATGACCATAGGTATGCCAGACCACAATATCGGTGTTTTCAATCGGTCGATTTTTCTCCACATAGTATTGCAGACCATCACCCTTATTCTGATTGGGATACATGCCTGAGCAATACATTTCATTGGGATCATACGGCGTCACCCATAAATACTTGCTGGCAAAACCGGCGCGTTTTCCAATGTAACTATTGGGGCCCGCCAGCATCAGCGGATTATGCTCTGCCACCAATTTATAACTTGGTGGATTACCGACCGAATTTTTCAGATTAGGATTAATGATCTTCCAGAAACGTCCTGTCGCGCCATTGGCTTCACGGGTGGCTTCGAGTTCGGTTTTGAATAAGGTGGTTTCGGTTTTGAATACATTGCCCCACGGGTTGGTTTCCGCATTCTGATCGGCCGGTGAAAAGTTGGTTTCCACTACGGAGTTATTTTCGCCATCCAACATCATATGCAGCCTGGCATTAAAGAAATGCTGGTGTGTAGGGCCGTAAATTTCCGGCGTGACAATGCCTCCGAATTTAGGTTTATCGCCTGGCACCATACCGCTGGTCTGGATAATGCCGGTCAGTTTGGTTTCCTGCTGGATGGTACCGTCCTGATACAGATACCAGTAAAAACCATAATCATAGTTACCGACGGTGCAGAAAAAGCTGATGACCAGGCGACGTGAACGACGCATTTCATAGGTTTCACTACGAAACTCGTAATGCTTCCATAAGGTGCCGTAGTCTTCTTCATGCATACACACGGCATTTTTCATCAGAAACGGCAGCCCCTGATCATCGACGGCAGGTATATCAAAATAACGAATAGAACCCAGACAATCACAACCGAGTTCCAGTTGATTGGCCATACGACCCAGCCCGTATTCTCCACCGTCAAAAGCACATTTCCAGTAATGATTGAGCGCGGTATCAGAATACGGCACCGCCATATCATTGATACTCGCCCGATAGATGATAGGACGAACCCGCTCGCCATCTTTATAGCTGATTTGATTCAGCACCAGTCCCTCACGTGGGGTATAGCCCACTCGGAATGACCAGTTCTGCCAATCCACCCTCCAGCCATCCACAGTAAAGCTGACTCCTTCCGGTTGCACGATATGTAACGGTTTCAGGCCTTCACAGGGTTTGCCTAATGACGGTGTATCGTAATTGCGTTTGGTTTTGGGGACCGGTGTATTCATACCGTCATCAATGATCTCAATAACCTTCTCTTCATTGAGATCAATAATCGCCATCAGGCCTTCAATCGGACGGGCATAGCCGTTATCGACGATCTCATCCCGTACAAACGCAACCCCACGCATCAAACGGCGACCACGATATTTTTCATCATCACCGTAATAACCAAATGACCAGGGATCGATTTGAATATTTTCAATGTCTTTGTCGGTTAAACCACGACGCTTCACCGCAGCCCTGAAGCCTTCATCGGCTTGCACAATATCCACACAGCTGAAGAACTCTTCAATCATTATCGGCGGCTGACCGCTGACTTCCGGGTCCAGTTGTTTCCACTCGATAATCTGCTCAGCAATCAGATCGATTTTGGCTTCGTGAATCAATCCCGTCGATTTATCCAGCACCACCGCAAAGGCTTTACGAGAAATGGGGTTACCCGCCTCAAAGGCCAGTACTTCATCTTTGGCAGGTTCATCCAGTTGCAAATAGGGAAAACGGCATGAGGGACTGAGCTGTTTCTCTTTTCTGAGCAGCAAAGTGGCTTCGGCCAATTCTTCAAGGGTCAATGGATCTAACGGATGGGTAGGTTTAATGCCGGGTGTGGTTTCTGGTTTGTAAGCAGTGTGGATTGGCGTATTCATGGTGACCTCGATGGAATAACATTTCTCACTCCATACTAGTCACTTCAACAATGCGCAATATCACAAACTGGCAAAAGTCGATTGTGTTAATTATGAAAAAACTAACACGCATTATTTAATGACTTTTCCCATGCACTGAGGGAACTCAACTCTGGTCACAACTTTTTGAAGCAGATCGACCCGTTTATAAAACAGCCATTATCAGGCTAGCACGCGGTTGCGGCCTTCCTTTTTGGCTCGATATAGATTGTCATCACTACGTTTCATCCAATCCCGCCAATCTTCTTTTGGCTGCAATGTGGCGATACCAACACTGGTTGTTACGCTTCGATCCGGTAATAAACGCATGGATTCAATCTTCTTGCGCAACTCCTCAGCAACCAGCAAACCCTGTGCTGAATCAGTCTCATAAAGCAAGATCAGAAACTCCTCCCCGCCCAGACGAAATACTTTGTCAGAGCGCCGAATACGCTTTTGCAGTAGTTTGCCAATACCACGCAGAACGTCATCACCGGCATCATGCCCCAAGGTGTCATTAATCTTCTTGAAATTATCCAGATCCAATGAAATCAGCGTCATTGGCACCGCATGACGCTCAAACATTTGCACAGCTTGTTCCAGCGAGTCGTGTAACTGCACGCGGTTTGACAGCCCCGTTAACGAGTCAGTCATGGCCAGCTCGTGTAATTCATGTTGCTGAATACTGATCACCCGAACAAAAATCACGGCAAATGCACTGACACACAGCAAGGTGGCGGTAGCCCTTGATGCCAGTTCGGCATCTAAAAACAGCCATGACATTGGCAATGACATCGCCAGTAAAACAATATTTGCTCCCCAGGCGTAGCGTTCCGGCAGCATGAAATAAAAGGAAATCACTGCCGGGTAACACCATAACAAACCAATCAGGCCCTGCTGATAAATAGTGAAGCCTAGGAAAATAACAACTATTGGTGTCAAGCCAACCAATATCAAAAAAGGATAATAGCGTCCATGCCAACAGTTCCAGGCATTAAGCGCCATGATCGAAACTACGGATAACGAGCCCACGCCCAGAACATAGCGTTCCATGAAAAAGTTATAGAGTGAAAAAGGCATGAGAACTACAAAGACCACAAATGCAACCCCAACAATGGTCTTCACCCGAACCGGTGATTCCTGTATCAAGGTCTTTGAATATGCTGTCACTTAACGTAACTCGGCATATTTAGAATGCCTTGCTACCAACAAAATATTTGTTGTCCACATTACGTTTACTCCGCATCATGTCGTTTCTAATTCTACTGATAAACGTGTTGGAATGCCCTGTTCTGTTACAAACTGAAACATTCGAAGTAAAAAAAAGTAATGAATCGAGTAATTGTTACAGAATATGCCATATTCTGTGACCAACATGTCGCCTTGCCAAAACAACCGTGCAGGCACATATCGCATTTGATTGAGGTAATAGCCAAGTCACCGTTAAAGCGGCCATAACCTCAATAGAATTTTGAGCTCGATCCCATGCTCCGCGTGGTGAACGTGTGATTGCCACTCCTAAATATTTTATATCTCTGTAAGAATGAGCTTAGTTGCCAGAAATCGCTAACGTATGGGTTGTTGACGATAAAACTGGCACAACAAACCATAAACCTTGGGCATTTTTTCCTTCATGGTTTCCGGTGACTCAAAAAAAGCCTCACTGCAGACAGCAAAGAATTCTGCCGGGCTGTTTAACGCATACTCATCAAGTGGCAATGAGCGATGGTGTTGCCTGTCATTTTCCAAGCGATCCCATGCAGCAGTAAAAATATCGTGCCACTCACCAGGTCGCATATCAGGATGCATCGGAGGTGCCCCATTGGCGCCATCACGGAGCATATCGATCTTATGTGCCAATTCGTGAATGACCACATTACTGGCCTTGCCGTGACGAGTAGTGCCGCCGCTTTCAGTAATCGCCTGCCAGGATAAAATCACCGGTCCACGCGCCCAGGCTTCACCACTCAGGCCCGGACTTCTCGGGTGAACTACACCATCATCCGTGCGATAAGGCCGGTTGGGCAGAAAATCTCCCTCATAGAGAATGATGGTCTTCCAATGGTCATACCAATGTAGGCCAAGATGCAGAATAGGCACACAAGCCATAGTGGCGAGTTTCAGGCACATCGCATCTGTGAATTGAAACTCCGCTCCAGAAAGCACGTTTTTCCGAGCCAGCAAACGAAAGGTCATCTCGCGTAGGTCGTCACGCTCAGTTCCTTGATAACGCTCCATGACCGGCCAATCGGCAATCGCCGACTCCCATTGGTCGGCGGTAAACCCCATTTTTTTAATCCGACGACCTTCGAGCCAGTCATGCAATCGCTTAAACATGTTTCAGGTACCCCTTAACTACTGCAAAATCTTCGAACGGATCAGAGCTCAATCACCTGATATCCAGAGAGTCAGGGGAAACATTCAAACATAAAAAGCGGTTTACTTAATTAAAAATGGCAGTGAAACCATTTTGCGCCATTGCCAGGCAATCCAAACTGAAAACAGCATGATGGCCAAGGCAACCATCATCATGCCCCATTCTGCATGTAAAACGTGTGTCACCACAGGCCCAATCATAAATAAACCCAAACCCGCTGCTGCTAGGGCTCGCACCTGTTTGAACAGCAATGCCACTGCACCTGACACTTCAATAAAACCGACCAGATACATAAACCAAAGTGGATATCCCCAACGTTCAAAAGCCTGAATCTCAAACTCCAGGCCAGCGAGCTTTGCTAGTCCCGTGAGGAGAAAAATCGCGGCCAGAAGCAAACTGGCATGTTTTGAAAAAGCATTCATGATCAACATCCCTCAGACTGTTTATAGCTCAAAGACAAATGAAATCAAAGACTGTTACAAAACATGGCTTAAATCCCTCGGAAGGTGATTAAAACGGCCTATCAAAGGATGGCAACACCAGCCGTATGAGCGCGCCAGAAAATGTTGCAAAATGCGGTTTGAATCGAATTAAAGGCTTAGGATCTCTTTGAACTTTAAAAACCCGTGATAAAACGTCATGGCAATCACAAAAAGGGCGGCTATTACCATGATATAAACGTATATCCGTTGCAATTTGTCTTTCAGCTTTTTTTCCATAACTTCTTTATTCTAGAGATATATCAATGGCTATATGGCCTGACCATGGTCTGTTTCTGAACCCCGTCAGTTAGTTATTTAACAGGATTTTTTTGGTATTGGCGAGATGCTGATCCAGAGAATAAAGTAATCTTTTGAACTCCGTCGATTGCTCACCTAATGCCGTCTTACTAATAAGCTCTACCAGCGCCTCATCTTTTTTGAGACATTTATCCAAAATAGCATTTGTTGAATCAGCAGAAAGCAACTGGGTCATTTTGCCACCAAGCTGCTCGACCAATTCTTTATCGGAATCAGGTGTCGACGGAAGTTCGTGCAGCGCTTTAACGACCTCTCGAAACGGCTCTATATAACTTTCCCTTTCGCTGGCAATCTCAAACAGCTGATGATCAACATTATCCTCGGTTAATAACTCACCCATTGCCCGGTAAAAGTCGGCTGTTTCTATGATTAATTTTAAAATTTCCAGAGCATCTGCCTGGTCATCGGTGCGTAGTATCGACATATCAAACGTTTCCTGTGGTTGATGTTGGAATATCACCAACAATGGCTTCGATTGCTTTAGGGATGACTTCAAATTCTACAGGCGTTGTCGTTTTAAATTCACCATCGGCTTCCAATTCTTTTGGTTTAGAAGTCTGGATGCTGAATTTTTCAGCTGCTTTACGGACGATGCGGTCTGTCGTATCCAAAGCGCCTTGTCGTAAACTCGGCCCGAGCAACAACAGTTGCCACCATCGTTGCGGCTTGATAAAAAACAAATTCAGCTGTCCATCCAGCAACGTTGATCGTTGATCAACGATATTGCCTCCCCCATAAAACCGACCATTACCTACCGCCAGATGAATCACCCGGGTGGAGATGTGCCAGTCATCAGTTTTAATGTGTACTTTAAAGCTTTTATTTCGCTTTATCGCTTTTAAAAAAGCGCCCAGATAGGCAAAAATACCAAAGAACTTTTTGCTATCTGAAGTGAGTTCACGTGTCACATCAACACCTAACCCCATGTGAGCCACATTGATAAAAAAATGCTCATTATTGACCTTAGCTAAACTGATCTTTTCGCGTCTTCCATCCACGATGACCTGTGCAGCGTCTAATAAATTCTCTGGAACACCAAGCGATCGTGCAAGATCATTGGCCGTTCCCATCGGGAAAATAGCCAAAGTTCGTTTACAGCTATGTAAGGGCTGCAAAGCTGAACTAATGGTTCCGTCGCCACCACCTATAATGACGATTCCGTCTTCATGTTCATAATCTTTAATAAGCGACACCAAATGGGACTCACTCTCAGACTCACAAACGGATACCTCGATACCTGAAGCTTCAAGCAATCGCACGGCTCCCTCCAAGGCTTCGTTTTGCCCATTTCGGCTATGCGGATTAATAATTAACAACGCGTGCTGCAAGTGTTTATTACCTTGTTAAAATAGTTTTCGTCAGGAAAATGAAAAACGCTACAAGAAGACTATAAGTACTTAATACGATCGGGGCGTTAACCCTAATCAAGATACCCGATGCACCAAACGTCGTCGCAAAATATAGCTGCCGCCTCATGATTGTAGGGTGTGTTTATTTATTTCCGCCTCTGTCATGACTTGATAAAGCGTCAATCAAGGCACGAGGAGCGCTTTTTGTAAGATAAGGCAGCGCTCCCCTACTCCAGACCCGCCCTGAATCGCTGGTCACCAATAATTACATCATTCCAGCGTGATGGCGCCACCTTAATTTCACCCGCTAATAACGCCTGATAAAACTGGTCAATATCATTGTTCTCTTTTCGAAAGCTTCCAAGATAAGACGATTTCCATTGCTTATCCTGCTGGAAAAATAATTTTATTACGGTTTGTTCAGGTTTTTTTTCAATCCAAAGATATTCTTGGTCTCCATCCTTATCCAGATCCAGTGCCTGTAAAAAATATTGCTGTGTCTGCCGCAGGTTCCAGTGATTTTTTGTCTCCTGTTTATAAATAGCCGTCAGTAACGTCTCAGGTGGATTATCGGATAACAGGGTGATGGCAGCGATAAATTCGTCTCGGGTAGAGCTGGGACGCTCATTGTTACCGTTGGCATACAGAGCGTTGATTCTGACCAACAGACCTGGATGTGCTTCGCCGTATTGTGCTTTGAGGGTTTGTAATCCCTCATAGCCTGGCCGTGCCAAGTGGTTACGAAAATAGCTGAGGTCGAAGTCTTCAACAGTGACTTTGTTGTCAGCCAGCCGTTGCAATTGATCAGCCACGACCATTTTTCTGAAATCCAGCAGTGGAGAGTTAACCGATAGCATCGCCACCAATACGACCAGACCAATGGCAACATTCGTCCGGCTGAGCTGATGTGTCCATCTATCCCGGTATTTGGCAATACCCCATAGGTAGCCGATAGCGAACAATGCCAGTAAAAACCAGATCAGGTAAGCCCAAAAACGACTGAGACTCCAACCGTACTGATCAATACGCAGGCTCAAACCATAGAAGCTGATCACACTGTAAACAGGCAGTATCGCGATACAGATATAAATAAAGCGGTGCAGCCAAACCGAGTAAGGCCAGTTGTCCGGCTCATCCTGATACACGGCATTGACGAAAAACAAAATCAGGGCCTGCATCCATAGAATAAGGCTGCTCCCCCCACTCTCCCACAATGGTTCGAGACCGGTAAAGGGTAAAGCGCCAAGAAATAGCAGTGAGACCAACGACAGCAGCACAAGCAGAAATTTAATCAACGCCTGCTGAAGACGGGTAATGGTATCGATAATATGAGTGAGTTTGCGAAAAATGATAATGGCGAAGCCATTGGCAAGCGCAATAGCAGGGTAATAAAACCAGCGTTGCTCAAACAGGTCACTGAAGAAATCAATATTGATAGCTTTAAATAGCGCGGCCCACAACATCAGCAACAGCCAGAAGCTGCCAGCAAAAAGCATTGCCAAAGACAAAGTCAGGAAATTACGCCATGACCAGAGAAACAACGCGCTATAAGTAACACGTTCCCCTCTGGCCCATTGCTGGCTGTACATTAACGCTTTAAAAGTTGCGATGACCATCGTCAGCACAAAGCTGAACAACAGTACATTAAAACGAATATGTTCGATGGGCGTGACCTGATGGCCGACGTAATATCCCAGCAGACCGCTGACCAGCGCGAATGGCAAGGTAACTTTGACCATTGCCCGTCCATTGTTCTGATCCAGCCC
>NZ_DFTU01000030.1:45121-48378 GCF_002379485.1 Methylophaga sp. UBA4204
CATTGTTCTGATCCAGCCCAAGCAACAGCATAATCGGCCAAATAAACATCACGCTATAGAAAGCGAATAACCATTCTGGTTGGCCGTGTGGCCAGTAATGAAGTTCAATGGCTTGATGCAGGTACAGCAAACCGAGCCCCTGCAATAGTGATATCAGAATCATCAGTTTTGATGGTAATTGCGTGGATTTATCCTGTTGATTCAATTCCATGGGGAAAGCCGTCCTTAGTTTCGTTTTGGTTTAGTGAATAGTTTTAACACGACAGAATCCAAATTTTCTGGAATACGATAGTCAAATTGAGAAAAAATAGCTGAGTTGCTCTCACCCTAAAAGTTAAACAAGCCTAATGGTGGGTTAATCATCTTTACTTGGGAGTAAACTGCCCCTAACACCTAAACCAGGTATATAACTCCAACATTAACCCTATTTATTCAGCTAAGCGGCATACCACAACACGGCAAAAAAATGGCATGTGGTCCCCCCCAGAACAAATAAATGCCATATAAAGTGACCATATGTCAGTTTTGAATCGGTGGCAAAAAACACAACCCCCAAGGTATAAGACAAACCACCTGCCACTAACCATAAAAAACCAGTAGTGGGTAAGTTTTCCAGCAAAGGCTTGATAGCCACCAAGATCACCCATCCCATTAATAAATAAAGACTGGTAGAGAAGATCGGATGTTGTTGTTTTTCAACTATTTTAAGAACAATACCAATACCTGCCAGCCCCCAGATAATGCCAAATAGTGTCCAGCCCCATGCGCCATACAGCACACCAAAGGTGAAAGGTGTATACGTCCCAGCGATCAACAGATAAATTGCAGAATGTTCAATACGCCGGAAAAGCTGCTTCGCCTTCCCCGCAGGCAATGCGTGATACAGCGAAGAACCCAGGTAAAGAATTATCATCGTCGCGCAAAATATACTGACTCCGACTACAAAGGCCGTATCAGCTTGACGAACAGCTTGTGTGATTAAAAAAGGCGTACCAATCAGTGCAGCCACAAGTCCGAATCCATGGCTGATCGCATTGGCAATCTCTTCCCCACCAGATTGCTCCCGCTTGAATCTGCTATGTGATTTTTGCATACGCCCCTCCTCTGGGAATGTTGATCAGCAACTTTATGTAAATTATGAGCTGTGAACATGACCAAAATAATTACTCTAAGCCCATGCGCTTATGCCACACATTTCAACAAAGACTGAGTTAAATCCTGACTAAGAGCCATGTCCAAATTCATCGGTGTATAGCAAAGCTTTGTTTGCGGCAATCTTCGGGGGCATATCTACATTTTACAACTCACTTCCCTTGGTTCGACAACGCACAGACACTGCTTTCAATGTAGCCAATACTCTCTTCACACTATGGCAAGTCTGATATCAATCCGCCGGATTGGATCGAAGATTTAAAACGCTCATAGTACGAATAGGAGTACTTTTTATGAATTCTATTTTTCGTAAAACATTAATAGCCAGCGCCCTTACCGCGATTTTCAGCTCAGGGGCCATTGCAGCAGATGATTACTCGAAAACTATCGATGGATCGGATGCGAGTAAACAAGGCGAGATGCAACAGAATGAATCATCTTCAACGCATCCAGCAATGCCGAATCACGAAGATGAGTTTAATAAAACCATTGATGCTGATGTGCCCAGAGCAGGTAATAGCGCTGATAAAGAGATGCAACAATCTACTGATAGCCCAAATGCCAATGAAGAAGAGTTTAACGAAACCATCGATGCTGAAGGTCCCAGTGCGGGCAATAAAGCTGATCAGCAGAAGCAAAAATCATCTGATGGTCAAAATGCCGATGAGTCCGAATTTAACCATACTCTAGATGATGAAGGCCCTAGCGCAGGCAATAGAGCTGATCCAGCAAAAACTGATCGTCCATTATCCGAGCATCAAAGTAATGTAACCGAGGAAGAAGAAGAGGAAGAAGAAATCGGTAATACAGAAATCGAAACCGACACTGATGTTGAGATGAAAGGCCAAATGGATAGAAACAATGATGTTGAAATGAATGAACAACCTCATGGCCCAACCGGTGCAGGCACACCAGCTAACAGAGGTGGACTGTACGATATGTCAGCCAATGAATTGAATGGCATGGACGTCATTACCAGTGATGGCGAAGATATCGGCGGTATTGAAAAAATCGTTATGAGCCCTGATAACCAAAACGTTCATGCCGTTGTTACAGTTGGTGGTTTGCTCGGCGTAGGTGGCAAAACCATTTTGATACCGCTTGAAAAGTTCACTCGCACAAATGATGAATTGCACGTTAAAGCAACACAGTCTCAGCTTAAAGAGATGAATGATTACGGTTCAGAAGACTATATTGAACTGGAAGGTGATGCAGCCATCAGCACTGCATTACGTCAATAATTGATAATCTGATTGGCTTTTTTGTCCTCTTAGCCAACTGATGATCATAATTCGCCCGGTGGAACGCATGTTTCATCGGGCTTTTTTTTGGGGCATGATGATACCTGGAATCAAGCTGGCCGATCTGAACTATCAGGTTCGAGCATATTAATCAGGTATGCCTTTTAAGTTGCCATGTTCCATATTTGCACGGCGCTACCACTGCAAAGCAGAATTCCGGCTAACCATGCATAGTAGGGAACCATGTATTTCACTCTTCGGACCCGATTAATAACATAGGTAAAAAGCAGTGCCAGCACTGGCCAAAAGGCATTAATAACTACTGTCTTTAACATTCCTACCGACTCCAGCGCCGCGAAAAATAACGCATAAGCTAAACAGAAACTAATGATGCCATGCACTGCAAAAGCCAACAGCCATCCCCCCCCCAGGGAGTGTCTTTCAATATACAACTTTTTACTAAAAACCAGCATAACCGGCACTATAGCTAAGGCACCAAACACTAAAGATACGAAATTATCAGTCAGAGGAGAACCGCCGGTCAGGCCCAGAATCATGAAGGTTTCACCTACAGACCAGGCCATCGCGGTAAGTGCTCCCAAAAACACCGCCTGCATGGTAATTTTTCCGCGTATTGCGGTGACAATAAAAATGTTTATACCCGCAGCTATCAGCACAATCGGAAACACCATCTCGGCGTTCAGCGCCTCACCTACAAAGACCGCTGCAAAGATAATCGAGATCAGTGGTTTGAGTTTTGCGAATTGGGCTGCTACCTCAGCTTGGCCTTTAAAAGCAACCGCCGTAATGTAGTACATGCCAGTGGCCACGGGAAAAGTGAACACCCCAGCTGCTGCCAGACGC